>CAYYHO010000375.1:0-2044 GCA_964471725.1 uncultured Methyloversatilis sp.
CAGTGCGGCAGGAAGCGATCCATGACCGCCACGAAGTGAGCATTGTGGGTGGGCTCCAACAGGTGCGCCATCTCGTGCACGATGATGTATTCCAGGCATTCCTTGGGCTTTTTGGCCAGCTCGGTGTTGAGCCGGATGTGCCCGGCCTGGTGGTTGCAGCTCCCCCAGCGGGTCTTCATGCGCTGGACGAAGAAGCGTTCCACCTTGACCCTCATGCGCGCTTCCCATTGGACGATCAAGGCCGGCGCGGCCTGGCGGATTTGCTCGCGGTACCATGCCTCGACGATTTCTTGCCGTTTTGCTTCATCCGTCCCAGGGCGGATGCTGAGCACCATCTTGTTGTGACTCAACTCGACGGCTGGGGGCGCTTCGTTTTCCACGATGCTGAGCAGATAGCGCTTGCCCCACACGTAATGGCTCTCCCGCTCCAGGTATTCGCGCGGGGTCTCGCGCTCCTGTTGCTGGAATTTCTCGCGCTGTTGGCGGATCCAATCGAGCTTGGAGATGGCGTACACGCGGATGGTCTCGATGTCCATGCGCAGCGGGGCAGAGATGCGCACCCTTCCATGGGGTGGGTAGACGCTCAGGTGGATGTTCTTGATGTCCTTCAGCACCACGTCCACCGGAATGTTGCCGAGTTGCATGTGGATCGGCATCAATACTCTCGCTGCGCTTTGATCAGCATGAAGATGCGTTCTACCTCATCCTCATCCGGCATGATTTCGTATAATGCGCGCTTGATCGTGCGCTCCTTGGGCTCCACGCCGCGCCAGTCGTCGGGGCGCACCTCTTTGACCATGCGGTCGACGCGCAGCGCCAGCCCTTCGTCCTGGTCGAGGTTGTTGTACAGCGCGCGTTTGCCGGGCGTGTTGAGGGCCACGGGGGTGTCATCAGCCTGGCCGGCATTGACCTGCTGAACCAGCAGAGCGATGCGCCGCAGGTATTCCTCGTATTCGATCGCCTTGGCCTTGCGATTGGCGATGATCTCATCCAGCAGCGCCGACATTTTGGCGTAGTAGGCCGGGTCGCTGAGGTGCTCCTTGACGATCTTGCTCCTGACGTTGTTCTCGATCGTCTCGGCCACCGCTTCCTGGTTTTCCTTCACCTCGTTCAGGCGTTCGGCGATGGCGTCCGCGATGCCGGTTTTGACGATCAGCTCGATCAAGGACAGATTATCGAAGGGCGAGATTTTGCGCGGGGCTTCGGCCTGGATGTAGGTGTCGATCAGGTGGCGCATATCGGCTTCGTAAGCCTTCAAGTCCAGGCTTTCGCCGCTGGCGTTGCGGATGATCTCGCGCAGCTTGACGTAGCGGTCGAGCTTCTGGCGGATGCGCGCCACGTCGCCGGTAGTATACCCGGCGGCGTCCAACTCGTCGGCGATGTTGGCGTAGGCGCGCACCAGCGAGGCGGTGGCCTTGTAGAGGGCGGCGCGCTGCGGCTCGCGTTCCTGCAGGTCGCTGGGAATTTCGGTGTTGCCGCAGAAGTAATGGATGTGCTCCAGCTCGCCGCGCGGCGGCTGCACCGGCTCGCAGATCAGCGCCAATTGCTCGAAAGCGCCATCCAATTGCTCGCGGCCTTTCTTAAGGCGGTCCTGCAGCAAGATTTCCGGGTCTTCTCCGCCGGCGGAATGATCCAGTTCCGAGGTGTACACGGCGATGGCGTTCTCGACCTTCTTGAACAGGTCTTTGTAATCGACGATATGGCCGAAATCCTTATCGTCGCCGTCCAGGCGGTTGGTGCGGCAGATGGCCTGAAACAGGCCGTGATCCTGCATGGATTTGTCGATGTACAGGTAGGTGCAGGGCGGGGCGTCGAAGCCGGTGAGAAGCTTGTCCACCACGATGAGCAATTTCATGGTCGCCGGTTGCTTGATGAACAGATCCTTGGCGCGATCCTCATAAGTCTCGGTGCGCGATTTGCCCGGCTGGGGTTCGACGTCTTTCAACAGCTCCTCGTAGGTGCTGTAGATGAACTGCTTGTCGGTCTCGGTCTCCGCGCCGGTATCTTCCAGGGTGATGTCGCGGGTTTGCGGATTGTACGAGGT
>CAYYHO010000376.1:0-724 GCA_964471725.1 uncultured Methyloversatilis sp.
AGCACGGGCAGCCGCGGGAACTCGCGCTTCAGCTGCTTCAGGGTGTCGATGCCATTGCGGTTGGGCATCGAGATGTCGAGCAGGAAGACATCCCATTCGTTCTGGCGCGCCAGCTGCAGGGCATCCACGCCGTCGTCGGCTTCGCCGGCAACCACCAGGTCTTCGGTTTCGGAAAAGATCTGCTTGAAGCCCTGGCGCACGATCGAATGATCGTCGGCAATCAGGACGCGTATTTTTTCTGACATGGCTGCCTGGTATTCACTTCAGTGTTCAAAACAAATCCCGTTGGAGGGCCTCTTCGAGTTCGGCGGGATGCGCCTCGTCGCTGCGGCGGGCCGGCACCTTCAGCAACAGCAGGGCACCGCCCTGTTCCGCCGTGGCGATGTGGAACATCCCGTTGAGACTTTGCACGCGTTCGCGGATGCCGCGCAGGCCGAAAGATTTCGGCTTGTCCAGGTCGCGCTCGGCGATGCCGCGACCGTTGTCGCGAATCTCGATTGCGATGTTACCGTTTTCGCGTTTGAGTCGCACGACCACCAGCGAGGCGTGCGCGTGCTTGGCGACATTGGTGAGGGCCTCCTGCACGATGCGGAACAGGGCCAGCGAGGTGTCCACATCCAGGTCGATGCCGTCGTCGCACTGCGCCCGGCAGGTAATGCCCGTGCTGTGGCCGAAGTCGTCGGCCTGGCACTCGATGGCGGCGGCGAGGCCGAATTCCTTCAGG
>CAYYHO010000376.1:781-1075 GCA_964471725.1 uncultured Methyloversatilis sp.
GGCTGGCGGTGCCCATGGCCTGGTCGAGCAGGTTCTCGATCGAGCGTGCCTTGGGGCTCAGGTGGTCGGCCAATTTGCTGGCCAGCAGCGCGGCTTCGATCTTCAGCCGGACCAGGATGCTGCCCAGTTCGTCATGGATGTCGCGCGCTATCCGCTCGCGCTCCTCCTCCTTGGCCGCCTCCAGGTGGGATGAGAGCGCCGCCAGCTGGGCGCGCGATTCGCGCAGGGCCGCCTCGGTCCGCTTCGTCTTCGTGATGTCGGTGGCGATGCCGGTCCACAGCACCGTGCCCTCGT
>CAYYHO010000376.1:1085-2041 GCA_964471725.1 uncultured Methyloversatilis sp.
GCGGTGGGGCATCGAGCGGATGTCGATCCAGCGTTCGCCATGCTTGAGGCGGCCTTCCCAGATCAAGGCATTGCCGCTGTGAGCGGATTCCTTGAGCGCATCCAGCAGCAATTTACGGTCCTCCGCCAGCAGGGTGTCGAAAAACCGCTGCGCCGAACCGCGCAGCTCGTGCTGCTTGACGCCGACGAGACGCACAGAGCCTTCGGACACGTAGAGGAAGCGGAATTTGCCGGCGGCATCGCGCTGCAGGTTGAATACCAGCGCGGGCAGATTGGCTGCCAGGGCCCGGAAGCGCGCCTCGCTGTCATGCAGCATTTCCAGCGCCGCGCGATGGTCGGCACGCTGGCCGGCTTCGCGCACTTCGCGCTCGACTGCGGGCGCCAGGCGTCTGAGCCGGTCGGCAAACACCACGTCATGGGCGCCGGCATGCAGGGCCTTGATCGCCGCACGCTGGTCGTCCGGCGCCGCGACGATGATCAACGGCGTGTCGAGATTCCGGTCGCGCAAGGTTTTCAGCACGCTGGCCGGCGTGCAGCCGACCTGGTTGAGACAATGCAGGACGGCATCCCAGCGTTGTTCGCGCAGCTGGGCGCGCAGGGCGGCCAGGCTGGGGGCTGCCACGAATGCAGGTTTGGGGCTTTCACCTTGCCAGTTCTCCGCCAGTTGCTCGACCATGGCCGATGTGCTGCTGACGACCAGCAAGCGCAAGGTGGATTCAGGTGCGGCGGGTGCGGACTGCATGAAATTGACCGATCGGGCGGGAGCGGTCAATTGTAGAGGAAGCTCGTCGGGGCGGTCGGATATAATCCTGGCCGCAACGTGCCGGCATAGCTCAGTTGGTAGAGCAACCGCCTTGTAAGCGGTAGGTCACCAGTTCGAATCCGGTTGCCGGCACCAGATTGCCCGCCCCCCTTCGCCCCCCTCTCGGGGGGTTCTCATTTGCGCGCTGCGCGCGT
>CAYYHO010000377.1:0-2034 GCA_964471725.1 uncultured Methyloversatilis sp.
CAGACGGTGCCGGCTTCCAGCGCTTCGCGCTCGGTATCCGACATCTGCGGCAGCAGCTTGCGATAGGTTGCGAAGATGGGCCGGGTGACATATTCCCGACGCAGCGGCCGCACCAGAATCAGGGTTGCGGCAGCCGCCAGGATGGTCAGCCCCAAAACGATGGCAATGGTATCAATCATGACAAGAATCTCCCGGTTGAATCAGAACTGGCGGAGTGCGCTCCGCCAGCAGAGAACATCAGAAATGCGGCAGCGGAGCGCGCAAGCCGCCCAGCAGGAAGGACATCAGCCGTTGCGGCAGGCGATCCAGACGGTCGGTGGCGTCCTCGTCCGCGACATCCCAGTCGGTAACCAGCCGCAAGGCATCCGTGCCGGCGATCGCATAGGCCGTCGCGCCGAGCATGAAATGGAAGCGCCAGGCGATCTCGGCCCTGGGCACCTCGGGCAGGGCCTTGAACAGCGCCGTCTTGTAGCGCTCGATGACTTCCTGGTATTCGTTGGCCAGGAAGCTGCGAATGAATTGCGAGGGGTCGCTCAGGGTGCGACCGAGCAGGCGCAGGAAGGTGATGCCGCCCAGCGACTCGTCCTCGGCCATGCTCAGGAGCGTGCCGAAAAAACCTTCGACGATCTGCGAGGGTTTCAGGGGCTTGCCCGCGGCCTTGCGCTCCATTTCATTCAGCACGCGCAGCCGTTCGCCGTTCAGCCAGGCGAGCCGGCGGCGGAACACCTCCTGCATCAAGGCTTCCTTGGTGCCGAAATGGTAATTGACGGCGGCCAGATTGACACCCGCGGCGCCCGTGATCTGGCGCATGGAAGTACCATCGTAGCCCTGGGCGGTAAACAAGCGCTCCGCGGCATCCAGGATGCGCGCGCATGTGTCGGTGGAACGTGGTTCAACCATAAGTACCCCGCAATCATTCATACGTTCGTTTTAATGGTATGAAAAACGTACACACAATGCAAGCGCTTTAAATCGATAGCCGAGGGGAATGCGCGAGCAGCTTCTATGTTCCTCGGCGCCGGCAGACTAAGAACGGCGTGTGAACGGCGTGAACAGACGGTCGGCACTTATAATGACGGCCTTGTCATCGGAACCCCTCCCCGCCATGCCCAGCGCACCCGCAAAAACCCTCGAAACCTTTGTCAATCCGGCTCCGCAGCGCGACTACCGGATCCACATGGAGATTCCGGAATTCACCTGCCTGTGCCCGAAAACCGGCCAGCCGGATTTCGCCGTGCTGACGCTCGATTACGTGCCGGACAAGCGCTGCGTGGAACTGAAGAGCCTGAAGCTGTACATCTGGAGCTTCCGCGACGAAGGGCATTTCCACGAGGACGTCAGCAACCGCATCCTCGACGACCTGGTGCAGGCCATCAAGCCCCGCTACATGCGCCTGACGGCGCGCTTCTTCGTGCGCGGCGGCATCTTCACCAACGTCGTCGCCGAGCACCGCAAGAAGGGGTGGCAGCCTGCGCCGAAAGTCGTACTGGACGCATTCCCGTCGCAGTCGAATACGCGCTGAAAGCGGACTCCGACCCGCTCGGAACCAAGGAACCAGAGGAGGGCCAAACCACCATGGGAGCGATACACAGACTGTTCAGCCTGATGGCCGAGAAGAAGGCTTCGGACATCTTCGTCTCGGTGGGCGCGCCGATCAACATCAAGATCAACGGCGTGACGATGCCCATCAACCAACAGGTCATGGATACTGCGACGGTCATGGGCCTGCTGCAGGAGATCCTCAGCGCAAGCCAGCTGCGCGAATTCGAGGAAACCCTCGAACTCAACATCGGCTACGCGCTGGAAGGCACCGGCAATTTCCGCATCTCGGCGCTGCGGCAGAAAGGCTCGCCGGCCTTCGTGGTGCGCTACATCCCAGTCGACATCCCGCAGCTCGATACGCTCAACCTGCCGCCGATGCTGGCCGACCTCATCATGGAAAAGCGCGGCCTGATCCTGATGGTCGGCGCCACCGGCTCGGGCAAGACGACCACGCTGACGGCGATGCTCGACCATCGCAACGCGAACAAGACC
>CAYYHO010000378.1:0-2026 GCA_964471725.1 uncultured Methyloversatilis sp.
AAGACATCGCCGGCACGATCCATGCGCACCCGACGCTGGGCGAAGCGGTGCAGGAGGCGGCCTTGCGCGCGCTGGGCCACGCGCTGCACGTCTGAAAAGCCGGCCCCGATAGTAAAGTCTCCCCATGACCGCCACGCCACCCCCCCCGGCCGAGCACCTGGAGCACCTGGAGCAGTCGCGCGCGCTCTTTTTCGAGGGCATCGCGTTTTTCGAGCGGCAGCAGTATGAAGCAGCGAGACGCCGTTTCGAGCAGGCGTTGAACCTGACGCCGGGTCGCCCTTCCATCGTCGGCAACCTCGGCATCACCCTGTTTCACCTGCAGCGCCTGCCGCAGGCGATTCCCCTCCTGCAGCAAGCCACCGCGGCCGATCCCGGTCACGCCGAAGCCTGGACATGCCTCGGCCTGGCCCATGAAGCGCAGGGCGCGTGGCCGGACATGGTCGCCGCGCTGGCGCAGGCGGTGCGTCTGCTGCCGCAGCAGGCCAGGCTGTGGCTGAGTCTTGGCATGGGTCAGTTGCGGCTCGGGCAGGTCGGGGAAGCCCTCACATCCTTCGATCGCGCGGTGGCGGCCGACCCGGCATGCGCGCCCGCCTGGAGCGAACGCGGCAACCTGCTGCGCGAGTTGAATCGACTGGACGAGTCCGCAGCCTGCTTCGAAAAGGCGCTGGCGCTGGGCGGGGATGCCGAGTTGAACAGCTATTACCTGGCATCGGTGCGCTCCGGTCCGGTGCCCGCCACGCCGCCGCGGCGCTACGTCGAAGCCCTGTTCGACGATTACGCCGGCGACTTCGAGAACCATCTGGTCGGCCAGCTCGGCTATCGCGCGCACGAAATGCTGCTGGAACCCCTGCTGAAGTCCGGTCGTCGCTATCGTCACGCCCTCGATCTCGGCTGCGGAACCGGCTTGTGCGGCCAACTGGTTGCGCCCGTCGCCGCTCGCGTCGACGGCATCGACATTTCCGCGGCGATGCTGGCCGAAGCGCGCAAGACCGGCGCCTATCGTGAACTGATCCATGCCGACCTCGGCGCCTATCTCGCCGGCACCCCGCCATCCGTCGACCTGGTGCTCGCTGCCGACGTTTTCATCTACGTCGGCGAACTGACGCAGCCGCTGAAAGCGCTGCGCAGGATTCTCGAGCCGGGAGGCTGCCTGGCATTCACCGTCGAACCGCCCACCAATGGCGGCGACCTGCAATTGCTGCCCAGCCTGCGCTACGCCCATTCGGCGGCATACGTGCGCCGCGTCGCCGCCGACCACGGCTTCCGCATCCTCGACCTGCAGGAGCGGCCCTTGCGCCACGACCAGAAAACCCCGGTACCCGGTCTTTACGTGTATCTGGGGTGAGGGCCTGCTCTTCTGTATTGCCCTCCGGTGTTGCCCTCCTGACGTTCCCTTGCGCCCCCTTGGCGGTCTGATGCTATGATGTTAGACATCATAACGTTATGGAAACCATCATGAGCAGCAATACAGTACGCTCGACGCTGTATCTGGAGGCTGGGCTGCATCAGGCTTTACGACTGAAAGCGGCCAGCACCCATCGCAGCATGTCGGAGATCACCAATGACGCCATCCGCGCAGCCTTGCGCGAAGACGAGGAAGACCTGAGCGCCTTTGCCGAGCGCGCGGTCGAAAAGTCGCTGAGTTACGAAGACTTCCTCGCTCGACTCAAAGCCGATGGCACGCTATGAACTGAGATTCAGGGTGTCCGTGGCCAAGGATCTGCGCGGCATTCCCCGCGCGGATGTGCGGCGCATACTGGCGCGAATCGGCAGCTTGCGCGACGACCCGCGCCCGCCCGGCTCAGAGAAACTTTCCGCGCAGGAGCGCTACCGACTGCGGCAGGGCAACTACCGCATCCTCTACTCCGTGGCCGATACTGAAGTCGTCGTCGAGATTGTCAAGGTAGGCCATCGGCGCGAGATATATCGAGAACCTTGATCGGGCGGTCCATTGCCGACGTGATTTACAGTCCGGCCGCCAGTTCCGCCGCTTCGCGGATCGCCCGCTTGGCATCGAGCTCCGCGG
>CAYYHO010000379.1:0-2025 GCA_964471725.1 uncultured Methyloversatilis sp.
GCGCAGACCATCGCCCGCCAGCTGCGCCTGCGCAACCTGGGCGGCATCATCATCGTCGATTTCATCGACATGGAGTCGGCCGACCACCGCGCCGCCGTGCTCACCGAACTCGACAAGGCCCTGGCCCGCGACCACACGCGCATTTCGGTGAACGGCTTCACCCAGCTCGGCCTCGTCGAACTGACGCGCAAGCGCACGCGCGAATCGCTCGCCCAAATCCTCTGCGAACCCTGCCCGACCTGCGGCGGGCGCGGCATCGTCAAGACCGCGCAGACCGTCGCCTATGAAATCTTGCGCGAACTGTTGCGCGAGGCGCGCCTGTTTTCCGCGCGCGAAATGCGCGTGCTGGCCTCGCCGGCCGTCATCGACCTGTTCCTCGACGAGGAATCGCAATCCGTCGCCATGCTGTCGGACTTCATCGGCCGGCCGATCTCGCTGCAGGCCGAGCCCAGCTATTGCCACGAGCAGTACGACATCGTCCTGATGTAAGCGCCTCCGGGCGACTCCGGACGCGGCCGCCTGCCGCGGCACATTCCGATTGATAGTCATTAGCTATCTGTTAAATAGCAACTATCCATTTGATCTATGGTATTGACCTGCCTATGATGCCTCCCATCGATTGATTTTATCTATCTTATTCAACTTAACCATAGCCAAGGAGCAACACCCATGTCCCTCATCAATACCTCCATCAAGCCCTTCAAGGCCAAGGCCTACCACAACGGCAAGTTCGTCGAAGTGAGCGATGCCGACCTCAAGGGCAAGTGGTCGATCGTCTTCTTCTACCCGGCCGACTTCACCTTCGTCTGCCCGACCGAGCTGGGCGACCTGGCCGACGTCTACCCCGAACTGCAGAAGCTCGGCGTCGAGTGCTACAGCGTCTCCACCGACACGCACTTCACCCACAAGGCCTGGCACGACGCCTCCGACACCATCAAGAAGATCCAGTACCCGATGGTCGGCGACCCCACCGGCACGATCACGCGCAACTTCGGCGTCATGATCGAGGAAGAAGGGCTCGCCCTGCGCGGCACCTTCGTCATCGACCCGCAGGGCGTCATCAAGGTCTGCGAGATCCATGATCTCGGCATCGGCCGCGACGCCGCCGAGCTGCTGCGCAAGGTCAAGGCCGCGCAGTACATCGCCGCCCATCCGGGCGAGGTCTGCCCCGCCAAGTGGAAGGAAGGCGCGGCGACGCTGAAGCCCTCCCTCGATCTGGTCGGCAAAATCTGAACAACACCGCAACGCTTCCGCCCCCGGTCCGCTGGTGGGCGGATGGCAACGGAAAGCCCAATAACACCCCAACGGTTTTCCCTTGCCATCCACGCTCAAGGACATTTCCATGCTCGACGATTCCATCAAGGCCCAACTAGGCGCCTACCTCGAACGCCTGATCGATCCCATCGAACTCGTCGCCTCTCCCGATGCGAGCGATGCCTCGCGCCAGATGAGCGAGCTGCTCGCCGAGATCGCCGCGCTGTCGCCCAAGGTCAGCGTGCGCGAAGACGGCAACAGCGATCGCCGTCCGTCGTTCTCGATCGGCAAGCCGGGCGCGGCGCAGCGCATCCACTTCGCCGGCCTGCCGATGGGTCACGAGTTCACCTCGCTGATCCTCGCGCTGCTGCAGTCCAGCGGCTATCCGCCCAAGGTCGATGCCGCGCTGATCGAGCAGATGAAGAGCCTGCCCGGCCAGTTCAAATTCGAGACCTTCATCTCGCTGTCCTGCCACAACTGCCCCGACGTCGTGCAGGCGCTCAACCTGCTCGCGGCGCTCAATCCCGGCGTCGAGAGCACGATGATCGACGGCGCGCTGTTCCAGAAGGAAGTTGAAGCGCGCCAGATCATGGCCGTGCCCGTCGTGTATCTGAATGGCGAGGTGTTCGGCCAGGGCCGCATGACGCTCGAGGAGATTGTCGCCCAGCTCGACACCGGCGCCGCGGCGCGTGCGGCCGCGGAAATCGATAGCAAGCTTCCTTTCGACATGCTCGTCGTCGGCGTCGGCATCGGGCTCGTCATGCAGACGGT
>CAYYHO010000380.1:0-2020 GCA_964471725.1 uncultured Methyloversatilis sp.
AGAGCAGCGCGCCGGCCAGCGGCGCGGCGACGCAGGGGCCGACGATCAGGGCCGAAAGCGCGCCCATCAGGGCGATGGCGGCCAACGAGCCACCCTGCCGGTTGGCGGTCTCCGACAGGCGGCCCTGGATGGCGGCGGGCAGTTGCAGCTCGTAGAAGCCGAACATCGACAGCGCGAGCATGACGAACACCAGCGCGAAGGCGGTCAGCACCCAGACATTCTGCAGCGCGGCGGACAGCAGGGTGCCTGAAATGCCGGCCGCCACGCCCACCGCCGCATAGGTCGCCGCCATGCCGAGCACGTAGGCGAGCGAAAGCACGAAGGCGCGCGCGTGGGTGACGGCGTGGCCGTGGTTGACGATGATGCTCGAGAGGATCGGGATCATCGGAAACACGCAGGGCGTGAAGGAGAGCAGCAGCCCGAAACCGAAGAAGGTGATCGCCACCAGCCAGAAGCCGCTGCCCGCGAGCAACTGGGCGATTTGCGAGGTCTCGTCGCCGGCGGCCGGCTGTTTGCCCGCCTGTTCGGGTGCGACGGGGAGGCCGGCGGCCGGCGCCGGACTGCTGCCCGCAGGGGCGGCAGCGGCTGCGGAACCCGCAGCCAGGTTGATGCGGGTCTCCTGCGTCAGCGGCGGATAGCAGACGCCGCCGTCCCAGCAGCCCTGCGAGGTGGCCTTCAGCACGAAACTGCCCGCGTCCGCCCCGGCAGTGACCGGAATGCGCACGATCACCTGGCCGCGCAGGGCTTCGATGCGGCCGAAAAATTCGTCGTCCTTGACTTCGCCGCGCGGCAGATCGGGCTCGCCGAGTATTACGCTGGCCGGTTCGGCCTTGAAGCTGATCTTGTGGCGATAGAGGTAATAATCGCGCTGGACGTCCCAGCGCGCCTCGATGGTCTGCGCGTCGAGCGCGCGGGCGGAGAAGCGGTAGGCCTTTTCAGGATCGAGCGGTTCGGCGGCGCCGACAGCGAGGCTGACGAGCAGCAGCCAGAACAGGGCAAGGAAGCGGAAGGGCATGAAGGGGATCCCGATGGTGGTTGTTATCGTTATGGTTGGGTGGTTTCGCGGGCCAGCCAGTCCAGGTAGTCGGGCAGGCCGCGCTCGATTGGGACAGCGACGATTTCGGGAAGTTCATAGGGATGCTGCTGGCGGATCGCCGCTTCCAGCGCCGCGTAGCGGTCTGCCGAGGTCTTGATCAGCACAGGCACTTCGCTGGCGTTCTCGACTTTTCCCTGCCAGCGATACACCGAGCGGCAGGGCGCGAGGATGTTCACACAGGCGGCCAGACGTGCCTCGACCAGGGCAGCGGCCAGGGCCTGGGCCCGCGCCGCGTCGGGCAGGTTGGTCAACACCAGCAGGGTATCCATGCTGCTATTCTAGCGTTTTGACCAACCTCGACCCGCTGCCATGAACCGGATGACGCCCAGCCAGATCGTCAAGTTCCTCGACCAGCATGTGGTTGGTCAGGAAGAGGCCAAGCGGCAGCTGGCCGTCGCGGTCTATGCGCATTTCAGGAAAATCGCGCTGGCCGGCGCCGATGGCGGCGAAATCGCCAAGAGCAACGTCCTGCTGATCGGCCCGACCGGCACCGGCAAGACCCTGTTGTGCGAGACCCTGGCGCGGGCGCTGGGGGTGCCCTTCGTCACGGCGAACGCCACTTCGCTGGCGCAGAGCGAATTCGTCAATGACGAGATCGAGGCGATGCTGCAGCGGCTCATCGACAAGGCCGGCGGCGACCTCGGCCGCGCCCAGCAGGGCATCGTCTTCATCGACGAAATCGACAAGCTCAAGGCCGTCAGCGGCCAGGCGCGCGCCGCGACGGGCGAAAACGTGCAGCAGGCGCTGCTGAAAATCATGGAAAGCGCGCCGGTCAAGCTGCGGAACGCGCTGCACATCGACACCACGCACATCCTGTTCATCTGCGGCGGGGCTTTCGTCGGCCTCGACGCCATCCTGGCCGACACGCACAGCTTCGGCTTCATCGCCACCGGGGACGCGGAGAGTCGCGACAGCCAGAAGGTG
>CAYYHO010000381.1:0-1733 GCA_964471725.1 uncultured Methyloversatilis sp.
TTTTCAACGCCGCGCCGATTCCGGCAATCAGGCCGCCGCCGCCAACCGGTACAACCCAGGCAGCCGCAGGCAGCGCGGGAAGCTGCGCCAGCGTCTCCAGAGCCACGCTACCTTGCCCGGCAATGATCTGCCCATCATTATAGGGCGATACCCAGGTGGCTTGCTGCCCTTGAGCAAAAGCCAACCCAGCCTGCTCAGCCTCGCCATAGCCGCCGGGAACCAGGCGCACCTCCGCGCCCAAAGCGCACATGGCCTGGATCTTCGCCGGAACAGCATGTTCGGATGCAAAGATGACTACTGGCGCGCCGGTCAGCCTGCCTGCCAGCGCCACTCCCTGCCCGTGGTTGCCCGCCGAGGCAGCCACCAGGCCGCGCTGACGTTCCCACTCTTGCAGCGTCAGCACCTTGTTCAGCGCGCCGCGCAGCTTGAAAGAGCCGGTGGTCTGGCGGTTTTCCCACTTGAGATACACATCCAACGCCGCATCATAAGTGAGCGGCGTGCGCTGGATATGCCCTTGCAAGCGGGTTTGAGCTTCGGTCAGCCAGGCGTAGGGGATCATCGCTCTGCCTCTTACGGCTGAATCACACCCACCGGCGGCTGGTTCAACACGCCCAGGGTCTGCTTCGCCAATACCGGATCATCGGTGAAGATCCCATCCGCACCCAACCGGAACAGGCGTTTCATCTCGTCTGCCCGGTTGACCGTCCAGACGAACAGCTTGCCGCCGCGCCGGTGCACCCCGCTAACCAACCGCGCCGTGACATCGCTGCAATAGGGATGCAGGCTCTGATACTTGACCCACTTGCGCCCAATCCAGCCGCGCGCCCAGCCTCCCTTCCAGCCTGGGAAGGCCAGCAAACCCGCCGGCGTTTCAGGTAGCTGACGACGAATCCGGATCAATGCCAACGGATTGAAGGATGAAAACAACACACGCTGCTCCAGGTTGTGCCGCTTCACCAGTTCGGCGACTTTCTCCGGCAGGTCATCCCCCGGCGAGGCATAGTTGGTCAGTTCGACGTTGATATAGATGCGCTGCCCCACCGCGGCAAAGACATCCTCCAGGGAGGGGATCGGCTCGCCGCGGAAAGCAATATCGAAATAGCTGCCCGCATCCATCTGGCGCAGTTGCGCGGCGCTCAAGCTGCTAACTTTACCATGCTGAGCCGTTGTGCGATCCACCGTTTGATCGTGATCACCACAGGCTGCCCATCAGCCGAGAGCTTGGTATCCAGTTCGATGGCGTCGGCGTCCTGACGGACAGCCAGTTCGAAGGCAGCCAGCGTATTTTCAGGAGCGTAGGCGCTGGCGCCGCGATGGGCAAAGATGATTGGGCGTGAGAAATCATGAAACAAGGGTGATTTGTGCATGTTTAAATATCCACAAAATAAGCCCCGGCGGCGCGGTCGAGCATCTGCGTGCTCATCTCGGGGTCAACTTTCAAGTAGCGGGCGATATCCAGGATCTGGTCGCACAGGTCACGCGGATGTGAGGCGCGCATTTTACGCCCGCGGCGGATATACCATTCTTGCAGCAGGTAAGCCAGCCCGGAATCGTTATAGTGTACCCCCTTGGCGAGGGCAACATTGCGGAAAATCTCGCGGTACTCTTCAAAGGTAGGATCGCCAACCTCAATCTTATGGCGCAGGCGGCGCAAGAAGGCCTCATCCACCAGGTCTTTGGGCGGCAGGTTAGTCGAAAACATGACCAATACATCGAAAGGTATCTCAATTTTT
>CAYYHO010000381.1:1743-1999 GCA_964471725.1 uncultured Methyloversatilis sp.
AGCGTCAAATAATCGATGCGGTTTTCGAGCGGCACGATCCAGCGGTTGAGCAGATCACGCGGGCGGACAAGCTGGCGGCCAAAATCGTCGATCAGCAGGATGCCGCCATTCGCCTTGACCTGGAAAGGCGCTTCATAGTACTTGTTGACATCATCGAAGACCAGGTCAAGCCCTTCGAGGGTCAACTCGCCGCCCACGACAATGAACGGGCGGTGAACCTTGATCCAACGCGCGTCCTTGCGGGCGCTGCGCAGGC
>CAYYHO010000382.1:0-1973 GCA_964471725.1 uncultured Methyloversatilis sp.
TTCACCGCCGGCCAGGAAGGGTCGAGCAAATTGATGCGGCTGTAGCTGATGAGTTTTTTCAGTTCGGGACGCACCAGTACGCAATTGGACTGGGAGCCGGCGCCCCTGGTGAAGAATTTGCGCAGCCGCTCGGGATCCAAGCGCTCGACGCGCTCCTGCGGATACACGCCTGCGGCAGCGGTCTTCAGTACGTTGGTGTCGATGTCGCTGGCATGAATCTGCACGGGCGGCGTCAGGCTGTTGAACGCCTCGCAGGCGGTGATGGCCAATGAATAGGGCTCCTCCCCGGTCGAGGCTGCGGCGCACCAGATCCTGACCGGTCGCTGCGCCAGGCCGCGCATCTGGTCGCGCATCTGCTCAATAAGCTGCTTTTTCAGCAGCCCGAAATGATGATTCTCGCGGAAAAAAGAGGTGAGGTTGGTGGTCAGGGAGTTGATGAAGGTTTCCCACTCTTCCCCGTGTCCCTTTTCGAGATAGCTCAGATACTGGTCGAAGCTGGTCATCTTGTGGGCGCGCAACCGCCGCGCCAGCCGCGAATAGACCATATCCTGCTTGATCGGCGCCAGCGAGATGCCGGCATGCTGATAGATGAGCTGTCGTACCCGTTCGAAATCCGCCGGCGTGAAGACAAACTCGCGGCCGGCCGCCAGTCCCGTCATCGCGTGGCGGGCGGGGGCGGGGACGGCGGTTGCACAATGCCGCGCTCGACCAGATCGTCGGCGCCAGTCACCGCTGCCTCGGGACTCTCCCTGCCGTCGCTGAGTATGGCCTCCTCGGTGCGTTTGTTGAGGACAACGATGCTGATGCGGCGGTTGATGGGATTCTGCGGCTGGGTCTTGTCATAAAGGACGGTGGAAGCGAAGCCGACGACCCGGATGATCTTGGCGTCATCCAGACCACCGATCACCAGTTCGCGGCGCGAGGCGTTGGCGCGATTGGTAGACAACTCCCAGTTGCCGAAACCGCGATCCCCGCCGGCATAGGGCGTGGCGTCGGTGTGGCCGGAAAGCGTGATGCGGTTGTCCACCTTGTTCAGCAGCGTCCCGAGTTCGCGCAGGATCTGCTTGGTATAGGGCTTGAGCTCCGAACTGGCCAGGTCGAACATCGGCCGGTTCTTCTCGTCGACGATCTGGATGCGCAGACCCTCGCTGGTGATGTCGAGCAACAACTGGTTCTTGAACTGCTTGAGTGTCGGACTGGCTTCGATCAGCGCCTCGATTTCGTCCTTGAGATGCTGCAGGCGTTCCCGCTCAAGCCGCTCGAACTCGGCCTTCATGCGCTTTTCGCTGATCTTGCGCTCGCTCTTGGTGTCGCCGCGCTTCACCTGGCCGTGCGCCTGGGTGAGGTCCTGGCCGCCGCCCTGGATGATCGACGAGGCATCGCCGGCGCCCGAACCGCCGAACATGGCGACCATCAGGGGCGTCTGGAAGTGATCGGCGATGCCCTTCAGGTCGCCTTTGGAGGTGGAGCCGAGCAGCCACATGAGGAGGAAGAAGGCCATCATCGCCGTCACGAAGTCGGCATAGGCGATTTTCCAGGCGCCCCCGTGGGCGGCGCCGCCACCCTTCTTGACGCGTTTGACGACGATGGGTTGCTGGCTGTCGTCGCTCATGCGGATTCAGCCTGCTCGTCAAAAAAAAGTCGGCGCTGGCGGGACGGCATCTCACTTGCCCTTGCGGCTCTTGAGGTCTTCTTCCAGTTCGACGAAGGTCGGCCGGTCGGTCGAGAACAGCACCTTGCGGCCGAACTCGACCGCGACCTGCGGGGCATAGCCGTTCATGCTGGCCAGCAGCACGGCCTTGATGCACTGATAGATCTTGCCGCTCTCCTCGGCCTTCTGCTCCAACTGGCCAGCGATCGGTGCGACAAATCCGTAGGAGGCCAGAATGCCGAGGAAGGTGCCGACCAGGGCGCCGCCGATCATCTTGCCGAGCACGGCAGGCGGCTGGCCGACCGAACCCATCACGTTCACC
>CAYYHO010000383.1:0-1959 GCA_964471725.1 uncultured Methyloversatilis sp.
CGGCCAGCCGAGCAGGAAGATGATGAGCTGGGACAGCAGCAGGAAGGTGAGGGTATTCAGATCCAGGCCGAGGACGAAGTCCTTGATCAGGCCCTCGCCGCCGAGATAGGAAAACACCGAGGAAAAAGTCCACGAACCGACGAACAGCCAGCAGACCATGGCCGTAGTGCGCGCCGTGAGGAAAACCGCCTCCTTCATGCGTTCCCAGGTCAGGGCCTTGTAGGCCGCAGCCAGCAGCGTGCCGCCCAGCGCGCCGATTGCCGCTGCCTCGCTGGGCGTGGCCAGGCCGAACAGAATAGCTCCCAGCACCGACATGATGAGCACCGCCAGCGGCATGAAGGCCTTGGCCAGCAACACCAGGGTTTCACCAAAACTGACGTTGCTGACCTCCTCGCGCGGCAGCTTGGGGGCCAAAGAAGGGGTGATCATGACCCTGCCGACGACATACACCATGTACAGCGAAGCCAGCAGTATGCCGGGGATCAGGGCCGCGGCATAGAGCTTGACCACGGAAATGGCGGAAGTCGCACCATAGACAATCAGCATGATCGAGGGCGGGATGAGAATGCCCAAGGTACCGCCGGCGGCGATGACACCGGCGGACAGCTTCTGGTCGTAGCCCGCCTTGAGCATGGCGGGAAAAGCGAGCAGGCCCATCAGCGTCACCACGGCGCCGACGATGCCGGTCGCAGTGGCAAACAACGTACAGGTGATCAGGGCGGCAACCGCCATGGCGCCGGGAACCGCACGGAATGCGATCTGCAGGCTCTGGAACAGGCGGTCGAGGATGTTGGCACGCTCGACGATATAGCCCATGAACAGGAACAAGGGTATCGATACCAGGACATCGTTGTTCATGACGCTGAAGGTGTTTTGCGTCAGCAGATAGAACACCCGGCTATCGAAGAAGGCCTGGCCAGGCTGAAAATAGGCGTAATAACCGAAGCCGACACCCATCGCCATCAGGGTGAAGGCAATCGGGAAACCCAGCAGAATGACGAAAATAAACGAGCCCAGCATCAGCAGGGCGACTTGCGGATCGGTCATTTGCTCTCTCCATGCTTGACCGCCTTGCGGCTCAGGTGCTCTTCCTCTGCTTCTTTCTCGGCCTGGTGCAGGGCGACCAGTTCCATTTCCTCGACATCATGCAAGCGGTCTGGCCACTGGCCTGACTGGATGCACAAAATGCAGCGCAGCATCTCGGCAAAACCCTGCAGGGCCAGTAGGAAGCCTGCGGCAGGAATGATCATCTTGAGTTGCCAGATCGGCACGCCGATCGGACTATTGACGCTGACCTCGGTGATCCGCATCGAATCCATGGCGTAGGTCCAGCCCGAATACATCAGGGCGATCACCCCCGGGTAAAAGAAAAAGACATACAACACCAGTTCGATGCTGGCCTGCATGCGCTTGGGCATCAACCGATAGAAAACGTCGCCGCGCACATGCGCGCCGCGCGACAAGGCATAGGCGCCCGCCATCAGGAACAAGGCGCCATACAGGATGTAGCTCATGTCGTAAGCCCAACTGGTCGGGTCGTTCAACACATAGCGCACGAAGACTTCATAAGAGGTGCCCAGCGTCAGAAGGACGATGCACCAGGCAAAGGCATGGCCGACCGATTTGGACAACTGGTCAATGCCGCAGAGAAGGGTTTGAATCGACATGGAGTATTCGCTCTTGAAAACATGGCGGAGCGCCGAAGCCCCCCGCCATGATGGACGCTGCTTGAAGTGTTACCGGCTGAAGCGATCAGAATCCGAGCTTGCCATGGATGTGCTCATAGGCACGCTTGTAATCGGCTTCGTTGAAGAAGTGATAATAGCCGACGCGCTTGGCCCATGCCTTCTGGGATTCCCAGACCTTCTTGAAGAAGGGATCCTCGGCCTCCAGTTTGGCGACGATCTTGTCCCAGGCCTTGATCTGGGCATCGAAGATATCCTTCGGGGTACGCAGGAT
>CAYYHO010000384.1:0-1951 GCA_964471725.1 uncultured Methyloversatilis sp.
CGCCGGCGGCACCGGCTTCGCGCCGCTCAAGGGCCTGGTCGAGCATGCGCTGCATATCGGCGTCGCACGGCCGATCCAGCTCTACTACGGCGCCAAGGACCGCGCCGGGCTGTATCTCGACGCCCTCTGCGCCAGCTGGGCCGCCGCGCATCCGCACCTCCGCTACACGCCGGTTCTCTCCGCGCCCGCGCCCGGCGACGACTGGCAGGGCCGCACCGGCCTGGTACATGAGGCGGTGCTGGCCGATCATGCTGACTTTTCCGCCTATCAGGTGTACGCTTGCGGCGCGCCGGTCATGTGCGAAGCGGCGCGGCGTGACTTCACGGCGCGCGGATTGCCGCCGGACGAGTTTTTCGCCGACGTGTTTTCCTTTGCCCCCCGCAAGTAACGCTCCTGCATGACCGACCAGGTATTCATCCGCCGCGAACCGGTAGTCAATCGCCACAAGGCGATCATCGCCACGCGGCTGGTCGTGCATGCTGCGGGCGTGCCGGCCGCCGTTTCCGCCCTGCGGGCGCTCGACGGGGTGTGGTCCGCAGTGGCCGCCTCGGCCCACAGCGTCATCGTCGCGCTGGACGGCTGCGTGCCGACCCCCGAATTGCTGGCCTGGCAGCTGCCCGCCAACGTGATGGTCGAAATCCCGGCGGCCACGCTGGAATCGCCCGCCACGCGGGCGCTGCTTCCCCGCCTCGACGAGACCGGCAATGCCCTGTGCCTGTCCGGTTACGATGACCGCGGCGGCCGCGGCAGCCTGGCGGAGATCCCGTTCCGCTTCCTGCTGGCCGATTTTGCCGCGCAGCCGCACTGCGCCGACCCGCCTGCGCTGCCGCTGGCGCAGCACCTGGCCGACCTGACCGCTTTCGACTCCGCCATCGCCAACGGCTACGCGGGCGCGGCGGGCTGGTTCTTCCTGCGCGGCACCCACGCCTGGGGCCCCCTGAAGACCAATCATGCGCAGATCGTGCGCGTGCTCAACCTGGTGCGCCGCAACGGCACCATCAGCGAGATCGAGATGGCGCTGAAAAAAGACGTCACGCTGTCCTTCAAGCTGCTCAGGTACATCAATTCCCCGGCCTTCGGCTATGGCCGGGAAATCCAGTCCTTCCGCCATGCCGTCAGCCTGCTCGGCTATGACCAGCTCAACAAGTGGCTTTCCCTGCTGCTCGTCACCGCCAGCAAGAGCCCGGTCGCCCCGGCGCTGATGCAGGCCGCCATCGCGCGCGGACGCTTCATGGAAACCATCGGGGCCGGCCGTTTCGATGCCGGCCAGCGCGACAACCTGTTCATTGCCGGCGCCTTTTCCTTGCTCGACAGGCTGCTCGACGCCCGCATGGCCGACATCCTCGCCGAGATGCAGTTGCCCGCGGCGATTACGGATGCCCTGACGGGGCGCGGCGGCGAGTTCGCACCCTACCTGGCGCTGGCCCTCGCCTGCGAGGAGGACACGCCCGCCCGGCTCATCGAACTGTCCGGGCAGCTCGAGTTGCCCGCCAGCACGGTGAATCAGGCCCAGTTGGAAGCCTTGGCCTTCGCCGCCAGCCTGCAACTGGATTGAGCCACGAGCCGGCGCCGGGTGGCGCCGCGCCTTATTTCTCCGCTTTCCCTTCTTTTCCCTCGCCGGCCGGCAGGGCAGCGACGCCGACCGCCTCGCGCACCTTGTTTTCCAGTTCGCGGGCGAGTTCGGGGTGCTCGCGCAGGTATTCGCGGACGTTGTCCTTGCCCTGGCCGATTTTCTCGCCGTTGCACGCATACCAGGCGCCGGACTTGTCGATGAACTTGTGCTGCACGCCGAGTTCGATGATCTCGCCCTCGCGCGAGATGCCCTCGCCGTAGAGGATGTCGAAGTGCGCCTCCTTGAACGGTGGGGCGACCTTGTTCTTGACCACCTTGACGCGCGTCTCGTTGCCGATCACCTCGTCGCCCTTCTTGATCGCGCCGGTGCGGCGGATGT
>CAYYHO010000385.1:0-1950 GCA_964471725.1 uncultured Methyloversatilis sp.
ACGGTCTTGTTGGCGAGCTGCTCACGCAGCACTCGCACCTGAGCCGCCGCCTGGCGCGCACCGCTGGCGGCGGCCGGGCTGGCGGCCGGTCTGCTGCTGTGGTTCGACCTTTCCGCGCGCGCCCATGCGCCGGCACTGGCCGAGGCGCGGCTGGCCGCCCTGACCGCGCGCATCCGTCCGCATTTCCTCTTCAACAGCCTGAATGCCGTGCTGGGCATCCTGCGCAGCGAGCCGCGCCGCGCCGAGGCGGCGCTGGAGGAACTGGCCGAGCTGTTCCGCGCCCTGATGCGGGACAACCGCGAGCTGGCGCCGCTTTCGGACGAAATCGCGCTGGCGCGCAAGTATCTGGCCATCGAGCAGTTGCGTCTGGGCGAGCGGCTGCAGGCGCAGTGGGCGGTGAGCGATTGCCCGCCGGACATCATGGCGCCGCCGCTGCTGCTGCAGCCGCTGATCGAGAATGCCGTCTACCACGGCATCGAGCCCGCGCCCGGGCCGGGCGTCATCCGCGTCAGCCTGAAGGTGCAGGGCGGGCGGGTGCGCATCGAGATCGACAACCCCTGGCTGGAGCAATCCGCCGCGCAGCGCGCCGGCAACCAGATGGCGCTGGCCAATCTGCGCGAGCGGCTGCTGCTGTTTTATGACCTCGAGGCTTCGCTCGAAACCGGCGTGCGCGACGGCCGCTATTGCGTGTGCATCGAACTGCCGGCGCGCCGGGCTGCGCCTGCTACAGCCTCATGACTTCCCGCATCCTCATCGTCGATGACGAAGCGCCGGCACGGGCGCGGCTGACGGCACTGCTGGGCGATATCGCCGGGGAGTTTCCGCACCAGATCGCCGGCGCGGCCGGCGACGGCGTTGCCGCACTGGAACTGCTGGCCGGCCTGCCGCCCGGGGCGCCGGTCGACATCGCCCTGATCGACATCCGCATGCCGCGCATGGACGGCATCGAACTGGCGCAGCAGTTGGCCGGCCTGCCGCGGCCGCCGGCCGTGGTTTTCGTCACTGCCTACGACGAATTCGCCCTCAAGGCCTTCGAACTGGCGGCGGCCGATTACCTGCTCAAGCCGGTGCGCGCCGAGCGCCTGCTGGAGGCGCTGAGGAAGGCGCGCCGTCTCACCAGCGCCGACTTTCAGGCACTCGAGGCGGCCGGGCGCACGCGCCTGCGCGTGGTCGAGCGCGGCGGCGTGCTGCTGGTGCCGGTGGCCGAAGTGCTCTACCTGCGCGCCGAGCAGAAGTACGTCACGGTACGGACGGCCGAGCGCGAATACCTGCTGGAGGAATCGCTGGCCCACCTCGAGGCGGAATTCGCACCGCGCTTCGTGCGCATTCACCGCAATTGCCTGGTGGCGGTCGATGCGGTGGCCGGTGTGGTGCGCGAGAGCGCGCCCGAGGAGACGGCGGGCGAGCCCCACTGGGCCTTGCGCCTGCACCGGGCGCCCGAACATCTGCCGGTCAGCCGGCGCCAGTGGCCCGAGGTGAAGGCGCAGTTGGGCTTGTAACAAGTCGGTGCAACGCAATTAGCAATTGCTAATTTTGCTCTGCTCATGGCAGAGTTACGCCCTGACAATAACCCTGCTCTCCTGGATACCTTTCCCCGCCATGAAATCCATCCGCAGCATCCTCGTCGCCAACCGCAGTGAAATCGCCATCCGCGTCCTGCGCGCCGCGAGCGAAATGGGCATCCGCACCGTCGCCATCTACTCCAACGAAGACCGCTTCGCCCTGCATCGCTTCAAGGCCGACGAATCCTACCTGGTGGGCGCCGGCCGGAAGCCGATCGCCGCCTACCTCGACATCGCCGACATCATCCGCGTCGCCAAGGAGGCGCACGTCGATGCCATCCATCCCGGCTATGGCTTCCTGTCCGAGAACCCCGATTTCGCCGAGGCCTGCGCCGCCGCCGGCATCGTCTTCGTCGGTCCGCGCCCCGAGGTGATGCGCCTGCTGGGC
>CAYYHO010000386.1:0-1949 GCA_964471725.1 uncultured Methyloversatilis sp.
AAGGACTCGGCATGCACGGCAGCGGCGTGTTCATCGTCAATCCGCCGTGGACGCTCGCCGCCAGCCTGAAGGAAACACTGCCCTGGCTGGCGGACATCCTGGCGACCGATGCCGAAAAAGTCGGCGCTGGCTGGACGGCGGAAACCGCGAGCCCGCCCCTCCCGGCCTCCCCTCGCGGGGAGGTGACGAAGGTTCGCCGCTAACGCGGCTCCGGGATAGTAGCTGTCGTTTCCTTGGGGCGGCCCGGCGGAAGCTCAGCCCCCCCCCGCCCAGGCGGGGGTGACGGGTGTTCGCGGGCTGCGCCCGCTCCCTGCTTGTGGTTGTTTAAGCTGACAGTTCCGCGCGGTCGCGGAAGTATTCGAGCGCCTCGGGGTTGGCCAGCGCCCCGCTGTTTTTCACCGGACGGCCATGCACTGTCTCGCGCACGGCCAGTTCGACGATCTTGCCGGTCTTGGTGCGCGGGATGTCGGCGACCTGCAGCACCTTGTCGGGCACGTGGCGCGGCGTGGTGTTGGCGCGGATCGCTTCCTTGATTCGCTTGACGAGCGCATCGTCGAGCGTCAGGCCGTCCTTGAGGCGGACAAACAGCACGACGCGCACATCGCGCTCGAAGTCCTGGCCGATGACCATCGACTCCATCACCTCGGGCAGCTTCTCGACCTGGCGGTAGATTTCCGCCGTGCCGATGCGCACGCCACCCGGATTCAGGGTGGCATCCGAGCGGCCGTGGATGATGAATCCATCATGCGCGGTGCGCTCGGCAAAGTCGCCGTGACACCAGATGCCGGGGAAGCGCTCGAAGTAGGCGGCGCGATACTTGGCGCCGTCCGCATCGTTCCAGAAACCCACCGGCATCGAGGGGAAGGGGCGCAGGCAGGCGAGCTCGCCTTTTTCGCCGATCGCGGCGGGGCTGCCCTGTTCGTCGAGCACCGCGACAGCCATGCCGAGGCCGGCGCACTGGATCTCGCCGCGCCACACCGGGCCGACCGGATTGCCCAGCACGAAACAGGAGACGATGTCGGTGCCGCCGGAAATCGAGGCCAGTTGTACGTCCGGCTTGATGTCGCGGTAGACGTAGTCGAAGCTTTCGGGCGACAGGGGGCTGCCGGTGGAGAAAATCGTGCGCAATGCCGACAGGTCGTGATGTGCGCCGGGCTTCAGGTTGATCTTGGCGCAGGCGTCGATGAACTTGGCCGAAGTGCCCAGGTGGGTCATGCCTTCCTTGGCGGCGTAGTCGAACAGGAGGTTGCCGCGGCCGACGAAGGGCGAGCCGTCGTAGAGCAGCAGCGTGGCCTGCGAGGCCAGCGCCGACACCAGCCAGTTCCACATCATCCAGCCGCAGGTGGTGAAGTAGAACAGCTTGTCGCCGGCCTTGATGTCCGCCTGCAGGCGATGCTCCTTCAGATGCTGCAACAGCGCGCCACCGGCGCCATGGACGATGCACTTCGGCACGCCCGTGGTGCCGGAGGAATAGAGGATGTAAAGCGGATGGTCGAACGGCAGGCGCACGAACTCGATCTCGGTCTGCGCCCGGCAGGGGGCGACGAACTCGCGCAGCATCACGGCATTCGGAATGGCGCTCAGGTCATGGTTTTCCCGATGCGTGTAGCGCGTCACGATGGTCTGCCGCACGGACGGCAGGCCGGCGACGATTTCCGCCACCTTGGCCAGGCTGTCGAGTTGCTTGCCGTTGTAGAAATAGCCGTCGGCGACGAACAGCAGCTTGGGCGCCACCTGGCTGAAGCGATCGAGCACGCCCTGCACGCCGAAGTCGGGCGAGGCCGAGGTGAAAATGGCCCCGAGCGAAGCCGCGGCCAGCAGCGCGATCAGGGTCTCGGGCAGGTTGGGCATGTAGGCGGCGACGACATCGCCGGGGGCCACGCCGGCGTTCTTCATCGCCTGCGCGAGGCGCGCGACGCGGCGGTACAGCTCGGCGCGACTCATACGGC
>CAYYHO010000387.1:0-1933 GCA_964471725.1 uncultured Methyloversatilis sp.
TGGTGATCTCCTACAACCCCGGCTACCAGAGCGTGCTCAAGGAAATCAAGCCGAGTACGCGCCAGCGCTTCGTCGCCCTCGAGTTCGACTATCCTGGCGCCGAGGTCGAGGCGCGCATCGTCGCCACCGAGGGCGGCATCGCCCCCGACCTGGCGAAGAAACTCGTCAAACTGGGCGAACTAACCCGCAATCTCAAGGGCGCCGGGCTTGACGAGGGCGCCAGCACCCGCCTGCTGATCCATGCCGCACAACTGATCGAGGCCGGCATGCTGCCCGCTGCTGCCGCCACCGCCGCCGTGGCGCGGGCGCTGACCGACGATCCGGAAATGACGCTGACCCTCGACGACCTGGTGCGGGCGGTTTTCTAGTGCGGGTGCTTCCGTAGTGTCGGAGCGGCGCCTCTTCGAACACGAGCTCGAAGACCGCCTGGACGCGCTGCTGTTCGCCTCGTCCTCGCATCGCAAGCTCGGCACGCTGGCGCTGCAGCTCGAAGCCATGCCCCGCGCGCAGCAGGAACTGGTATTGCGCTGCGCCGGCATGGCGGCACAGACCTATGCCGAGATCGGTCACCTCGTGGTCACCCTGTCTGCCCAGGCACTGGAAAAACTCGACCATGCAGGATTCGAGGCCTGGGTCATTGCCGCCCTGGATGCCTATGACCGCGAGGGACTGCGCCAGGCGATGGCCTCCCTGCGCGACATAGCCGGGTTTGTCGCGGCGCGCAGCGGCAGCCATTTGACGCGCTTCGCCGAGGTCGAGCAGCGGCTCGGCCGCTTCGTGCAAGGCCTTTCGGGAAGGCCGCTGGCCCTGAAAGCGGGCGCTTACCCCTGGACCGATACCGAAACCATCTTCCTGCCTGAGCGCATCACCGAGCGTGCCGCCGCCGAGGAAAACCGCCAGCTCTACACCGGCCTGGCCGTTCAGCTCTGGGCGCAGACGCGCTATGGCACCTTCAATGCGGATCTGGAGGCGGAACTGCTGCGCTGGCCCGATCGGACGGCTGCGCTCGGCTGGCTGGCGCTATTGGAGAGCGTGCGGCTGGAAGCCTGCGTGCGTCGCGAGTTGCCTGGCCTCGGCGCCTTGCTGGAAGGCCTGCATGTCGGTTGGCCGGAAGTCCTGCACAGCGCCCTGCCCGCACTGCAGGCCCCCGGCGCCGATGTTGCCGTGTCGCTGGCCTGGCTGGCGCATTTCATGGCGCAGGATGCCGTCCCGCCAGCGCCGACTTTTATCCCCCGGCTCGACCCGGCGGCGGCAGGCCGTGCTCGCGCCGAACGCATCGCCCGCGAGACGAACATCCTGCGCCAGGCTTTGGCTGCCCTGAAGGGCGTGGGCGGGCGCAGGCCGGCGGCGCCTTCCGCATACACGGCGCAACTCAAGGAGGCGGGCGGCGAGATCGAAATCCGCCTCGATGGCGAGGCGGTCACGCTGCCCATCGAAGCCAGGGCGGCGGCACAGTCGCTGCTGCAGGATTTGGGTGAATTGCCGCCGGAAGCGCTGACCCCGGCGGGTGACGGGCCGTGGAATCCGACTGCCCACGAACTTGGCCAGCCGGAGCAGGTGAGCACCCGCAAGCCCGATTTCCGCTACGACGAATGGGATTACCACCGCAACGCCTACCGGCGCAACTGGTGCCATGTCTATGACAACGCAGTCAAACCGGGCGACGGCGCCTTCGTGCGCGCGGTAAAGGCCCGCTACGCGCCGCACATCCAGCAGATCAAGCGGCGTTTCGAAGCGGTACGCGGCGAGGATCGCATCCTCGGGCGCCAGCAGGATGGCGAGGAGATCGACCTCGATGCCCTGGTCGAAGCGGTGAATGACCGCAAAAGCGGCGCCGAGCCCTCGCCGCGCCTGTTCTGCCGCCGCGTGCGCAACGAACGAAGCCTGGCGGCGATGTTCATGATCGACATGAGCGGCTCGACCAAGGGCTGGG
>CAYYHO010000388.1:0-1918 GCA_964471725.1 uncultured Methyloversatilis sp.
TCCGCACCCTCGAGCAGGTGACGATCCGCAAGTGGGGCATGCACACCTGAGCGGACGGCGCCGCGTCGCGCGCGGAGCGCCGCTGCGATATCGCGGGCCGCCTTGCCGATGAGCACAAGCCCCGCCGCGCGGACTGGCCAGGTATTTGTGCGTCGTCACGCGCGAAATGGTCGACTCGTGCAGGCTGACCGTATCGGCGATCTCGCGCAGCGTCAAGGGGCGCATCGCCACTTCGCCGTGATCGAAAAATGCGCGTTGCCGGTCCACGATCGCCTGGCTGACGCGCTCGATGGTGTCGAAGCGCTGCTGCACGTTCTTGATGAGCCACTTGGCTTCCTGCAGCTGGCCGGCCAGGTTGCTGCCGCCGTTGCTGCGCTGCTGCCGCATCAGGTTTGCGTACAGGCGGTTGATGCGCAGGCGCGGCATGGCTTCCCGGTTCAGTTGCGCCTGCCAGGCGCCGCGCAGCTTGCGCACGATGACGTCGGGAATGATGTAGCGGGTGTCCAGCGCGGCGAACGGTGCGCCGGGACGCGGGTTGAGCGAACGGATCAATGCCTGCGCCGAACGCAGCGCGTCGTCGTCGCAAGCCAGCGCCTTGGCGATGCGGGTGTAGTCGCGTGCTGCCAGCTGCTCGAGGTGGTCGCTGACGATGGCAACCGCCAGGGCATGTTCGGGGCAGGGCGGCAGGTTGGCCAGCTGCAGCAGCAGGCATTCGCGCGGATTGCGCGCGCCGATGCCCGGCGGATCGAGGCTTTGCAGGTGCATCAGCGCGATGGTGAGGTCTTCGAGCAATTCATCCGGCTCGCCGGCGAAATCCTCGGGCAACACCTCGGCCAGTTCCTCGAGCGTTTGGCCCAGATAGCCGTCGTCATCGAGCGCCTCGATCAGGAAGGCCACGCGCAGGCGCTCGCGTCCCGACAACTGGGACAGCGCCAGCTGGGCGATCAGGTGTTCGCGCAGGCTGGTGGCTGCGGCCTGCAATTCGCCGGCGTCCGCCTCGCTTTCGTCATTCGGGTCGCGCGGGTTGCGGGCAATTCCCGCAGACGGCCAGTCGCCGTCATCCTGGCCCCACTCGGTTTCGGGAGCGCCTTCCTCGCGGGCCGCAACCCCTTCAGCTGCCTCGGCGGGACGCGCCATGGCATCCTCCGCGCCGAGAAAAACGGCCGCCTCATCGGGCCCGGCGCGCTCGAGCAGGGGATTTTCCTGCAGAGCCTGCTCGATTTCCTGGTTCAGCTCGAGGGACGAGAGTTGCAGCAGCCGGATCGACTGCTGCAGTTGCGGCGTCAGCGCAAGGTGCTGGGAAAGCTTGAGCTGGAGCGTGGGCTTCATGCCAGCGACACGCCGCTTCCGGCCAACTTACGTACCCCCGTTGGGGAGCATGAGCGGAAATTCCGAGTCAAGACCATCCGGCACTTACATCCTGAAATGTTCGCCGAGATAGACGCGGCGCACACTTTCATTATCGATGATCTCGGCCGGATGTCCAGCCGCCAGAACCTCGCCGGCATTGATGATGGTGGCGCGGTCGCAGATGCCGAGGGTCTCCCGCACATTGTGGTCGGTGATCAGCACGCCGATGTCGCGTTCCTTGAGGAAGTGGATGATCTTCTGGATGTCGAGCACGGCAATCGGGTCGACGCCCGCAAAGGGTTCGTCCAGCAGGATGAAGCGCGGCGAGGTGGCCAGCGCGCGGGCGATCTCGACGCGGCGCCGTTCGCCGCCCGACAGCCCGACGGCGAGCTGGTCGCGCAGGTGGGTGATGTGCAGTTCCTCGAGCAGTTCGTCCAGGCGGGTGGCCAGGGTCGGCGCATCCAAATCCTGCAGTTCGAGCACGGCACGTATGTTGTCGGCCACCGAGAGCTTGCGGAACACCGAGTTTTCCTGCGGCAGGTAGGACAGCCCGAGCCGCGCCCGGGCG
>CAYYHO010000389.1:0-1913 GCA_964471725.1 uncultured Methyloversatilis sp.
GCATGCCCATCTGCGCGGCCATCACGTTGCTGGTCAGGTAGCCGTGGGCGATGCGGGTGCCGAAGCGGCCGCTCTTCGCCCAGGTTTCATTGACGTGCAGGGGGTTGAAGTCGCCGAACAGGCCGGCGCCCAGCACGATGTGGGTTTCCGTCAGGGTCATGGCCGATTCGAAGGCGTTGCCGACATGCAGTTCGTTGTATCCGCGTCCGGGCAGCATGGCTCGATTCCTTTATTTGAAATGGGTCGGCCGATTCTAACCGTATAATCCCGCGATGCCTTTCTCCATAGAGACCTGCACCGCGCAGCATATTGGCGACCGGGACGAGCAACAGGATCGCGTCGGCTTGTTTACGCACGCTATCCAGAAGAATGCCGTCCTGGCGGTGCTGGCCGATGGCATGGGCGGCCACAGTGGTGGTGTGCTGGCCGCCGAACAAGTGATTCACTCCGCGAACAGCAGCTTCCAGGCCAACCCGCCTGCCGGAGTCAAGGTCGCGGACATGCTGGCGGATACCATCATCGATGCCCACGAAGGCATCAAGCTGTCGCGCTTTACCAGTGAGCAAGACCCGCACAGCACAGCCTGTTTGTTGATCCTGCAACCGGGGCGCGCCGACTGGGCGCACTGCGGAGATTCCCGCATCTATCACTATCGTGATAGCATTCGGGTTTCGCGGACCAGCGACCACTCACACGTGATGAATTTGGTGAAAATGGGTTACCTCACCGAAGAGCAGGCTGAAAACCATCCCCAGAAAAACCTGCTCGTCTCCTGCCTGGGCGACGATGCCCTGCCCCAGATTGAATTTGGCGCCGCCGTACCCCTGGTCGGCGGCGATTGCTTCTTGCTGTGCTCGGACGGCCTGTGGGCCTATTTCGGCGACGAGGAACTCGGTCGCGTGCTGTACGAGCATCCGGTCCGCGAAGCTGCCGAAATCCTCATCAACACAGCGCGCGAGCGGGCGCAGGGCCATGGCGACAACTGTTCGCTGGCCATCCTGCGCGTCCGCGAAGTCGAGCCGGAACCAACTCTGTCGCTCTGGAAGAAAAAACCGGCGGCGAAGTAAGTAATCAGGCAAATCCAAGCAGGCAAATCAGGAAGGGAAGACATGCCATTGACTATCGGAGTACCGAAGGAAACCTTTGCGGGTGAACAACGCGTTGCGACCGTCCCCGAGGTCGTCGAAAAGCTGATCAAGCTCGGCTTCAGCGTAGCCGTCGAAAGCGGCGCCGGTGACGCCGCCAATTGCAGCGACGAGAGTTACAGCGCCGCCGGCGCGCAGATCTGCCCCGCTGCCGCGGCGCTGTATGCCCAGGCGGACATCGTCTTCAAGGTGCGCGCGCCGAACGCCGCCGAAGTCGGTCTGCTCAAGGAAGGCAGCACCCTGGTCAGCTTCATCTGGCCGGCGCAGAACCCCGAACTGATGCAACAACTGGCAGCGCGCAAGGTCACCGTGCTGGCGATCGATGCGCTGCCGCGCACGCTGTCCCGCGCCCAGAAGATGGATGCCCTGACTTCCCAGGCCGGCGTCGCCGGCTATCGCGCGGTGATCGAAGCGGCCAACGTCTTCGGCCGCTGCTTCAACGGCCAGATCACGGCCGCGGGCAAGGTGCCGCCGGCCAAGGTCTTCATCGCCGGCGCCGGCGTCGCCGGCCTGGCGGCGATCGGCGCCGCCGCGAGCCTGGGCGCCATCGTGCGCGCCAACGACACGCGCGCCGAAGTCGCCGACCAGGTGGTCTCCCTCGGCGGCGAGTTCGTCAAGGTCGATTACGAGGAAGAAGGCTCGGGCGGCGGCGGTTACGCCAAGGTGATGAGCGAGGGCTTCCAGCAGGCGCAGCGCGCGATGTACGCCAAGCAGGCCAAGGAAGTCGACATCATCATCACCACCGCGCTGATTCCCGGCAAGCCGGCT
>CAYYHO010000390.1:0-1913 GCA_964471725.1 uncultured Methyloversatilis sp.
GTTCCCGACCATCGGGGCCTTGCCCGTTACTTGGCAGACGCGGGACATAATAGTGTGTGCTCCAGAAGAATTCGGGTGAAGAAAAGCCGCGCATTTTAACCGAGTTGCCCGGCTTCAGGCAAGCAAATTCCTGTTTATTTACAGCAGCCCGCGTTCCGCGAAAGAAAGCGGCGGGGCGTTGCCGGCGACGATGAAGTGATCGACCAGCCGCACATCCATCAGGGCCAGCGCCTGCCCGAGGTTGCGGGTGAGCAGTTCGTCGGCCGCGGAGGCTGCGGCGACGCCGGAAGGATGGTTATGCGCCAGGATCACGGCGGCGGCATTGTGCGCCAGGGCCCGCTTGACCACCTCGCGGGGATAGACGCTGGCCTGGCTGAGGGTGCCGCGGAACAGTTCCTCGTCGGCGATCAGGCGGTTCTGGGCATCCAGCCAGAGGGCGATGAACACCTCGTGCGGCAGCGGGGCCAGCCGCAGGCGCAGCCAGTCGCGCACCGCGCCGGGGGCGGCGAAGGTGGCGCGCGCCTTGACTTCCTCCAGCAGGCAGCGCCGCGCCAGTTCCAGGGTGGCGACCAGCTGGGCGGCCTTGGCCGGACCGATGCCCTTCACGGCGGTCAGCTCCTGCGGCGTCGCCGCCGCCAGCCGGGCGAGGCTGTGATCGAAATGCGCCAGCAGGCTGCGCGCCAGGTCGACCGCGCTCATGCCCATGACCCCGACGCGCAGGAAGATCGCCAGCAGTTCAGCATCGGCCAGCGCCGCCGGGCCGAGCGCCAGCAGGCGTTCGCGCGGGCGTTGATCGTCCGGCCAGTCGGTGATTGCCATGGGTTAGAATGATCCGCTTCGAAAAAGCCTATTCTATCGGTCATGAGCGACGAACTTGCTGGCAAGCGCATCGTGCTGGGCATCACCGGCGGCGTGGCGGCCTACAAGGCTGCCGAGCTGGCGCGCCTGCTCGGCAAGGCCGGCGCCCTGGTCGATGTCGTCATGACGGCGGCGGCGGCGCGCTTCGTTACACCGCTGACGTTCCAGGCGCTGACCGGCAGGCCGGTATTCACTTCGCTCTGGGATACGGAAGCCGCACCGGCCAACGGCATGGCTCATATCGACCTGAGCCGCGGCGCGGATGCGGTGCTGGTGGCGCCGGCAACCGCCGACTTCATCGCCAGGCTCGCCCATGGCCTGGCCGACGACCTGCTCGCCAGCCTGTGCCTGGCCCGCGATTGTCCCTTGCTGGTGGCTCCGGCCATGAACCGGCAGATGTGGGAGCACCCGGCGACGGCGCGCAACGTCGCCCAACTGCGTGACGATGGCGTCGGCGTGCTCGGTCCCGCCAGCGGCGCTCAGGCCTGCGGCGAGGTCGGCGCCGGCCGCATGCTCGAAGCCGCCGAAATCCTCGATGCCCTGGTTGCCTTCTTCCAGCCCAAATTGCTGACCGGCAAGCGCGTGCTGCTGACGCTCGGGCCGACCTTCGAGGCGCTCGACCCGGTGCGCGGCCTGACCAACAGCAGTTCGGGCAAGATGGGTTTCGCGCTGGCGCGCGCCTGCGCCGAAGTCGGCGCTGGCGTGACGGCGATCGCCGGCCCGGTCGCCCTGCCGACGCCGGCCGGCGTCACGCGCATCGACGTGCGCAGCGCGCTGCAGATGCAGGCGGCGGTCCTGCAGGCGCTGCCGCAGGCCGACATCTTCATCGCCGTCGCGGCGGTGGCCGATTACCGGCCGGCGGCGGCTGCTGCGCACAAGATCAAGAAGGGCGCGCAGACCCTGACGCTGGAACTGGTCGCCAATCCGGACATTCTTGCCGAGGTGGCGGCGCGGCCCGATGCGCCGTTCTGCGTCGGCTTCGCCGCCGAAAGCCGCAACCTCGCCGAATATGCCGAAGCCAAACGCCGCGCCAAGCAACTGCCGCTGGTGGTCGG
>CAYYHO010000391.1:0-1899 GCA_964471725.1 uncultured Methyloversatilis sp.
TTGGGTTCCTCCGGCGAGGCGGGCGAAGGGGCGCCCGCTGGCTCGGCCGAGGCCGCGGCGGTCGGGCTATCGGCTTCCGGAGTTGCCGACTCGACTGGCAATTCTCCGGACTTTTCCGCCGGCATCTGCGGCTCGTCGGCGGCAGCCGGGGGGGCCGCGGATTCACTCCGATCGGCCTCCAGGAAGACCTCGTCCATTTCGGTGGCGTCCACGTCGCGTCGGAGCAATAGATAGACGGCGGCAATGCCGCTCCAGAAGAAGCCGTAAACAAAGCCCACGCCAAGCGACTTCGCCACCGTTGCCCAAAAACGAATGATGACTGCGCCCGCTCGTCCGATGCCTTCCAGATCGCCTACTTGAGGAGTGACCGCGGAGACAACCGCTTGGCCGCTGCCCCAACTGGCCGACCAATAGGCCATGCCGACTACGCCCGATGTGACCGCGCCAACCACGAGCCAACCGAGCCACGCCAGAAATGCGGCGACAACGGCATAAAAGAGGTAGTGGATTGGGCGTTGAAAAAGATAGGCATAGGCCCGACTCAGCGCGTCAAAGCTGTCCGATCCTTCAGTGGCGATAGTTGCCCACATCAATGGCCAAGCCAAGAGCAGGCCCAACGCAAGCAGTGCCATGATCGCTCCGAACACCAAGGCCGCCGGCCAAACCAACGACACGAGAAAAATCCCCGCGTCGCTGCGGAGCAACAGCCCCAAAACCCACAACGGCACGCCCGCGGCGACAATGCCGCACGCGGGAATCAGCGGGGCGGCAAACAGAGACAGCCATTTCTGACAGGCGAAACGCAGTGCGGCGATCAATCCCACATGTTCGTCGCAAGTAAGCTGCACCGCGGCTATTCGGGCCATGGCGCCGCCAAAGAACGCCCAAATCGCCAACGAGCCGAACGCCGCCAGCAGCATGACCGCCACGTCTGAGACGGAGGCGTCGAGGGCGAACATCGCGACCATTGGGGCCGAGAGTTGCCGCCACGCGCCGAAGAAGCTGGTGTCGAGTGCGCCGCCGGCCGAGCTGCGGACCGCCGGATTGTTCGGCATCGCCGTAGTGCGAGCCAGTTGATCGGTCCAGTGGTCGGCCACCGCATGATCGACGGCCAGCCAGGGGCATCCATCGGCTGGCGCGAGCCAGGGGCGATCTCGTTGGGGCACGGTGAATACGGTCGCCAACAGTGCCCAGTAGTTGAGCATCAGCAGCATTCCCGCAGCTCCGAGAATGAGCATTCGGGCGCTGATGGCGATGCGAAAAACCCGGGCGATAATCAGCCAGGGGAAAACCTGCGTCCACACGACGCTTCGCAAAGCTTGTTCGCTATGAGACATAGTACTTCCACAGTGCAAACGGTGATTCAGCAGGTTGGGGTCGGAACTATCCACTTGCGCGTGGCCGCTGTCGCTAATAAAGATTCGCTCAATGAGGAAAGCGGCCGCGAGCACCGCGAAGCGGCCAATTTGTGCGTTGTCCCCGCTTGGACCACTTTCCGTCTTTTTTCCGTTTCATTTGGGCCTTGCAGAAACCGCGTCGAAACCGTCTCGTCTTTCAGCACCATTTATCGCGTTCGGCTGCCGCCGCGAGTCGGAACTTCGGGGGGCCCGCGTTCTCTCATGGCCTGCAACACCGGACCCCCACAGACTCTTGCCGGCGAGGAGATGCGAAAACGGCTGCAAAGAACGCCTTCGGGGCACATTATAGAAGGTTCAAGCAATCATATGCAACAGCGCCCGACAGCACGGGCCCCCGTACTCTCGTGCGGCTCGTGTTGTGAAATGTACCCCGGCATGGAACGGATTTCCGTTTGGGCGAGGGATGCGGCCCAGCGGCGTGGGCCAGCCATTGGCGGGCTGAGGGGCCGGCGGTGTTTCGATTCGTCGCGACCATCCCAAG
>CAYYHO010000392.1:0-1896 GCA_964471725.1 uncultured Methyloversatilis sp.
GCGGCTCCGGGCACATCGCCGGCATCGTCAACCCGCCTGCGGCCAACAAGTACGGCCACTGGGTCAACCCGGCCAAGTCCTTGCCGGAAACGGCAGAACTGTGGCTCGAAGGCGCCGCGCAGCAGCCCGGCTCCTGGTGGACAGACTGGCAGGCCTGGCTGATGGCGCAGGACGACGTCACCGTGGCGCCGCGCGACCCCGCCAAGGGCAAGCTGAAGCCGCTGGAGGACGCCCCCGGCAGCTATGCCAAGCTGCGCCTGGATGTGCAAAAAAGCGCGTGATCGCTGAAAGGCGCGGGAGGCCGTCGATTTGCGCATCGTCTTCGACACCAACGTCCTCCTCTCGCTGTTCGTCTTCGCCGACAGCCGCTTCGCGCCCTTGCGCGACGAAGTCGAGTCCGGCCGCTGGCAGGCGCTCGCCAGTCCTGCCTGCCTGGCCGAATTCCGGCGCGTGCTGGGCTATCCGCTGTTCGCCCTGAGCGAAGACCGGCAGGCCGCTGCCTACGCGGCCTACACCCGGCTGATCAGCGTCATTGACGGCGCTCCCCAGCAACCCATGCAGGCCGCATCCCTGCCCAAATGCCGGGACAAGGACGACCAGAAGTTCCTCGAACTCGCCCGCGACGGCCTGGCCCACTACCTGATCACCGCCGACAAGGCGCTGCTGCGGCTGCGCCGCGGGCAGCGCCTGGCCAGGCTGTTCCGCATCCTGACGCCGGAAGAAGCCCTCGCCCAGGTCGCGCAGTAATACCCCGATGACGCACAACCCCGACACGCTTGAACTGATTTCCTGCGCACCCGCCGCTGCGCGTGCCGACCTGCCGCCGCTGCTGTTCGTGCATGGCGCCTACACCGCCGCCTGGTGCTGGCAGGAGCGTTTTTTGCCCTACTTCGCCGCTGCGGGCTTCCACAGCCATGCGCTGAGCCTCTCCGGGCACGGCGCCAGCCGGCGGCGCGAACATCTCGACAGCTACTCGATCGACGACTACGTCAGCGACGTCGGCGCAGTCGTCGCCGGCCTGCCCGCGCCGCCCGTATTGATCGGCCACTCGATGGGCGGCTTCGTGGTGCAGAAGTATCTCGAACGCCACCCGGCGCCGGCCGCTGTGCTGATGTGCGCGGTGCCGCCACAGGGCCTGGCCGCCTCGGCGATCGGCATGCTGTTCAACCGGCCGGGCATGCTGGTCGACCTGAACCGCATGATGAGCGGCCAGCGGGTGGCGCTGGACAGCCTGCGCGAAGCGCTGTTCGCGCAGCCGGTCGCGGTCGAGGAACTGGCGCGCTACTACCGCCAGGCGCAACCCGAATCGCACCGCGCCATCTGGGACATGACGCTGTTCAACCTGCCGCACACCGCGCGGGTGCTGGCCAACCTGCCCGCGGGGCGCGAAACCCTGCTGGTGCAGGGCGCCGCACACGACCTGATCATTCCTGCCTCGCTGGTGGAGATGACCGCGCGCAGCTACGGCGTCGCGGCGCGCATCTACCCCGGCATGGGGCATGCCCTGATGCTCGAAGCCGACTGGAAAACGCCGGCCCGGGACATCGCCGACTGGCTGCTGCAAACGGCGCTGACGCTACAGCGATCCTGAGCCGATCCGCTGCGCCCCGATCCTCTGTTCCAGTTGATCCACCTGGTCGAGCAATCGCGCGAACTCGCGTCCGAAGGCGGTGATGCGGTATTCGACGCGCGGCGGCACCTCCGGGTAACTGATCTTTTCCAGGATGCCGAAGCGCACCAGCTTGACCAGCCGCTCGTTGAGCACCTTGGCGCTGAGGCCGGCGATGGCGTGTTCCATGGCGCCGGGCCGGTTCACGCCGCGACGCACCAGGTCGATCACGGTCAGCGACCATTTGCAGCCGATCACGCTTTCCATCATCTGATGCACGCTGGATG
>CAYYHO010000393.1:0-1138 GCA_964471725.1 uncultured Methyloversatilis sp.
ATCTCGATGTTCCTGGTGCCGAAATTCCTCGTCAATGCCGACGGCTCGCTCGGCCAACGCAACGATGCCGTCTGCGTCTCGCTGGAGCACAAGCTCGGCATCCATGCCAGTCCGACCTGCGTGATGGCCTACGGCGACCAGGGCGGTGCCGTCGGCTATCTGCTTGGCGAGGCGAACCGCGGCCTCGAGTACATGTTCATCATGATGAACGAGGCGCGCCTCGGCGTCGGCCTGCAGGGCATCGCGCTCGGCGAGCGCGCCTACCAGCAGGCGCTCGCCTACGCGCGCGAGCGCAAGCAGGGCCGCGATGCGGTGACCGGCGAGAAGCTGGTCTCCATCGACAGGCACCCGGATATCCGCCGCATGCTGATGACCATGAAGTGCCGCGTCGAGGCCTGCCGCGCGCTGGCCTATCTCGCCTCGGGCCTGCTCGATCGCGCCCATGCCAGCCCCGCTGCCGAGGCCCGGCAGCGCAACCTCTTCCTCGCCGAATTCATGATCCCCATCGTCAAGGGCGGCAGCACGGAAATGAGCATCGACGTGGCTTCGCTCGGCATCCAGATCCATGGCGGCATGGGCTACATCGAGGAGACCGGCGCCGCCCAGTACTGGCGCGATGCGCGCATCACCACGATCTACGAAGGCACGACGGGGATACAGGCGAACGACCTGCTGTTCCGCAAGCTGATGCGCGACCAGGGCGCCACTGCCAAAGTGGTGTTCGGCGAGGTGCAGGCTACCGCCAAGGCGCTTGCAGCAGCCACCCGGCCCGAACTGCAGGCTATGGGCAAGAAGCTGGGCAGCGCCCTGCAAGCCTGGGTTGGCGCCACGGAGTGGCTCGCCGCCAATGCCAAGACCGGGCTGTCCGGCGTCCTCGCCGCGGCGGTACCCTACCTCCATCTGGCCGTCACCGTGTGCGGCGGCTGGCAGATGGGACGCGCCGCGCTGGCGGCGGCCGGCTACCTGGACCAGGAGGAGGGCGACCTGGTCTTTTATCGCGCCAAGATCGCATCGGCCTGTTTCTATGCCGACCAGCTGCTGCCGCAGGCGGCTGCCTTCGCCGAGTCCGTCAAGGCGGGTGACGCGGCACTGGCGGGGATGGGCGACGAGATCTTCTAAAAAAGTCGGCGCTGCCGGG
>CAYYHO010000393.1:1149-1894 GCA_964471725.1 uncultured Methyloversatilis sp.
CCGACTTTTACATTATCCAGAGCAGCAGCCAGAGCGCGGCGAAGCCGCTGGCGATGGTGAGCAGGGTGTTCTTCCAGATTGCGGCGACGCCGATGGCGAGCACTCCGGCCCAGAAGCGCGGGTTGTCCGGGCTGACGTCCATTTGTCCGGCGACCAGCACCAGTTCGGGTACCGTGATGGCGGCGAGCGCGGCGATCGGCACGAAGGGCAGCCAGCGGATGAACCAGGCCGGCGGCCGGTAATGGCCCTCGAGCGCGATGAAGGAATAGCGGATCGCAAAAGTCAGCAAACCGCAGACAAGCCAGAGCAGCAGCAGGTGGGTCTGGGTCATGTCGCCTGCCTGCCCTGCATGAAGGCGCCGGCGGCCAGTCCCGCCAGCGCGGCGGCGAACAGCCCCGTCTTGTAGGGCAGGGCGACCAGCAGCACGGCGGTTGCACCCGCGACGAGCGCGGCGGCCAGGCGCGCGCGGCTGTCGATCAGCGGCACGACGATGGCGATGAAGGTGAGCGGCAGGGCGAAGTCGAGACCGAGGTTGTCGGGCAGCTGGGCGCCGAGCAGCACGCCGACGAGGGTCGCCAGCTGCCAGCCGGCCCAGAGGGCGAAGCCGGCGCCGAAGAGAATCCAGTGGGCCTGCGGCGAGCGCGGTTCGGCGAGCAGGTGGGGAATCGCGGCGGCGTAGGCCTCGTCGGTGAGCAGGTAGGCGAGCAGCAGTTTCCAGCGGCGCGGCAGGGCGTGCAGCGCCGGC
>CAYYHO010000394.1:0-1882 GCA_964471725.1 uncultured Methyloversatilis sp.
GCGGATTTGCCTACAGATCAGCCTAAACGCTTGGACCTGAACCATCACCAGGCTTGAACTATCCTACTGCGTCTCCCCTTCAGTCAAACGCCATACAGAAAGTGCTGGAATATTAACCAGCTGTCCATCGATTACGCCTTTCGGCCTCATCTTAGGCCCGACTAACCCTGGGCGGATGTCCCTTCCCCAGGAAACCTTAGGTTTACGGCGTCCTGACTTCTCATCAGAATTTACGTTACTTATGCCGACATACTCTCTTCTGTCCCCTCCAGCATGGGTCGCCCCACACCTTCACAGGTCCACAGAATGCTCCCCTACCACTCCAGAAGACAGAATCCAGAATTCAGAATATAGAATCCAGAATTTTTTCTCCTGAATTCTGACTCCTGACTCCTGAATTCTGCCTTCTGAAGTCCGCAGCTTCGGTAAAGTGCTTGAGCCCCGTTACATTTTCGGCGCAGTGTCGCTTGACCAGTGAGCTGTTACGCTTTCTTTTAATGATGGCTGCTTCTAAGCCAACATCCTGGCTGTCTGTGCAACACCACATCCTTTACCACTTAGCACTTATTAGGGACCTTAGCTGACGGTCTGGGCTTTTTCCCTCTCGACCACGAATCTTAGCACCCGTAGTCTCACTCCCAGTTAACATCTCCACGGTATTCGAGGTTTGGTTGGGTTTGGTACCTCTTAAGAGGCCCTAGCCCATCCAGTGCCCTACCCCCGTAAGACTATACACTGAGGCTGTACCTAAATACATTTCGGGGAGAACCAGCTATCACCAGGTTTGATTGGCCTTTCACCCCGACCCACAGTTCATCCGAGCTTTTTGCAACAAACATCAGTTCGGGCCTCCACGAAGTCTTACCTCCGCTTCACCCTGACCATGGGTAGGTCACCTGGCTTCGGGTCTACCAGCACAAACTCATTCGCCCTGTTAAGACTCGGTTTCCCTGCGGCTCCACGCCTTAAGCGCTTAACCTTGCTTGTGCCGGTAACTCGCCGGCTCATTAATCAAAAGGCACGCCATTACACCTTGCGGTGCTCTGACTGCTTGTAAGCGTATGGTTTCAGGTTCTATTTCACTCCCCTCACCGGGGTTCTTTTCGCCTTTCCCTCACGGTACTGGTTCACTATCGGTCATCAGGTGATATTTAGCCTTGGAGGATGGTCCCCCCAGTTTCCCACAGGGTTTCACGTGCCCCGTGGTACTCAGGATTCCCATAGAGCCTCAATCTGTTTCGCATACCGGACTGTCACCGCCTATGGTCAAGCTTTCCAGCTCATTCTGCTACAGATTTCGGTCTCATATCTGGGTCCTACAACCCCCGAACTAACACACAGAATACAGAATGCAGTAGTCAGAAGTCAGAATAAAAGCTCTTTTTAAGCCTCTCTTCTGAATTCTGGATTCTGGCTCCTGAATTCTCTGTGTTAGTCCGGGTTTGGGCTATTCCCCGTTCGCTCGCCGCTACTAAGGAAATCTCGTTTGATTTCTCTTCCTCCGGGTACTGAGATGTTTCACTTCCCCGGGTTCGCTTCGCATGGCTATGTATTTACCATGCGATGACCGGACTTTACTCCAGCCGGGTTCCCCCATTCGGATATCCACGGATCAACCCTTACTCACAGGTCCCCGTGGCTTTTCGCAGTCCGCTGCGTCCTTCGTCGCTCCCTGATGCCAAGGCATCCACCATACGCCCTTACTGTCTTGACCCTTACTTCTTCCCTTCTGTTGTCAAAGAACATCAGCCAAAAAGCATGCAGGCCTGCATGCTCATCGGCCATCTATAAAACCAAGAGCAGGTCACGTATTTTTTCCTAAAGAACAATCCTTAGAAAGGAGGTGATCCAGCCGCAGGTTCCCCTACGGCTACCTTGTTAC
>CAYYHO010000395.1:0-1869 GCA_964471725.1 uncultured Methyloversatilis sp.
GGGGGGGGCTTCATGATGCCGCCGGGCCGTCCCAAGGCGTCATGTGCCCCCCCGTGGGGGGGCAGCGAACGCAGTGAGCGTGGGGGGGCTTCATGTCTCATCCCCTTTCCCCGTGGCGGTGCGGTTGATCGCCGCCAGCGCGATCTCGCGGTCGAAATGCGCGGCCAGCCGCTGGTCGTGGCTGACGTAGAGCAGCGCGGCGCCGGCGGCGGTCGCTTCGTTCAGCAGCAGGTCGACGAAGGCGAACTGGCGCGGCGCATCGAGCGCCGAGGTGGGTTCGTCGGCGATGAGGATTTCCGGCTGGCCGATCAGGGCGCGGGCGGCGGCGACGCGTTGCTGTTGCCCGACGGAGAGTTCGGCGGCGGGTTTCTTCCAGAGCGCGGGGGCGAGGTCGAGATGGGACAGCAGGCGCTCCGCCTGTTCCGCGACTGCGCCGGCGCGCTGCTTGCGCGCGGCCGAGAAGGTGCAGGGCAGCAGCACGTTGTCGAGCGCCGACAGCCACGGGAGCAGGTTGAACTGCTGGAAGATGAAGCCGATGTGGTCGGCGCGGAAACGGTCGCGCGCGCGACCGTTCATCGCCGTGATGTCCTGGCCCAGCAGTTCGATGCGGCCGCGTTCGGGCAGCGCGATGCCGCCGAGCAGGCCGAGCAGGGTGCTCTTGCCGCTGCCGCTCGGCCCATGCAGGAAGACATGCTCGCCGGGCGCGATTTCCAGGGTCGGTATGTCGAGGCAGGCCTGCGGCTGGCGCGGCCAGCGGAACAGCAAATCGGTGATGCGCAGCGCGGTCATGCGCGTTGACGTGAAAGACACCATTTGACGCCGGGTAATCCACCTGAGCGCAGCGAACCAAAATCGCCCCCCGCCCCGGGGCGGGGGCTGGGGGTGGGGGGCGTTTGATTGCTTTGAACGGATTTCACGGCACGGGTGAGGGCTTGGTGACTATGGAGTTACCAGCTAATCGCCGCCTGCCTGGGCGTCAGGCGCAGGGCTCCTTGGCCGTGGCGACCGACGGGGCCGACACGCTGCACCTCGATGCGGTAAAGACGCTTGAAGTACTTGAAGAGCGTGGTTTCAATGCCCTTCAGGGCCTCGGGTTTGGCGCAGACGAACAGGTAGGCGGCCTCGATGTCGGCGTGTTCGCCCGCGGCGAAGGCGGGCATCCCGACGGTTTTCTGTTTCAGGCTGCACTGTGCGGCGGGCGTCGGCTGGAAGGGCGTGTCGTCGAGCACCCGCGCCGCTGCCGCGAGTGCTGCTTTCTCTTTCTCGTTGCGCGGCGCCCGCTCGAATCCGGTGGCGGCATCAAGCGGCAGGGTCAGTGTGATGCTGATTTCACCCTGGTCGATGAAAACATCAAGACTGCCGGCGCCATGCACATGGGGTTTGGCAGCATGAGAAAGATGGGCAAGGCAGGCCAGGGTGGCGATCAGGAGCAGGTGTTTGCGCATGGGACCTCAGTGTACATGGGTGCGGCCAAGCAGGACTACGGCGATGCCGGCTGCCAGCAGGATGCCGTGCCAGCCGATGGAGCGGGTTTCGCGCCGCAGGCGCGGCATCAGGTCGGCAATGGCGATGTAGAGGAAGCTCGCCGCCGCGATGGTGATGATGACCGGCACCCAGTCCTGGGCGTGCTCCAGCGCCAGGTAGCCGGCTATGCCGCCGGCCAGCGCCGACAGGCTGGAAACGCCGTTCCAGAACAGCGCCCGGCTGCGTTGCCAGCCCGCCGCCAGGAGGATGGCGAAGTCGCCGGCTTCCTGCGGCACTTCATGGACGATGATGGCCAGGGTGGTGGCCCAGCCGAGGGCCGGGTCGGCGAGGAAGGCGGCGGCGATCAGCAGGCCGTCGGTGAAGTTGTGGAAGCCGTCGCCGACG
>CAYYHO010000396.1:0-1865 GCA_964471725.1 uncultured Methyloversatilis sp.
GCCAACATCGACCTGAAGGCCTTCACCGACGACTTCTACTTCAAGCTCTGCGGCGGGCACCTGCAACCGGTGCTCGACCTCATCGCCATGGCGCACCACGAAACCTCCTGCTGGGTCGAGCTCACCACCCTGCTGATCCCCGGCCAGAACGATTCCGCCGCCGAGATCAAGGCGCTCGCCGACTGGTGCAGCAAGGAGCTCGGCCCCGACGTGCCGCTGCACTTCTCGGCCTTCCACCCCGACTACAAGCTCACCGAAACCCCCGCCACCCCCGCCGCCACGCTCACCCGCGCGCGCGACATCGCCCTCGATGCCGGCCTGCACTACGTCTACACCGGCAACGTGCACAACCGGGCCGGCGACGCCACCTACTGCCCCGGCTGCGGCAAGGCCGTCATCGAACGCGACTGGTACGAAGTGCTCGACTACCGGCTCGACGCCGCCGGCAAGTGCCAGCACTGCGGCACCCCGATCGCCGGCCGCTTCGGGTACTTCGACAAACCCTTCGGCGCGCGTTGCATACCGGTTCGGCTGGGCAGCTGAAGAAAAGTCGGTGTTTGAAGTTGCGAGCAGAGAAGGGGGGCCTGCCGTAGGCGGGGGCGTAGCAACTGCGAGCAACGCCGGGACGGCGCCGGCATCAAGCTGCAAGTTCCAGAGGCGTGACTTCGGCTTCGATGCGTTCGTGCTGTTCCAGATAGGTCTTTTCAAGATCGTATTGCGCCTGCAGGTTGATCCAGAAAGCAGCATCGGTTCCCAGCAGACGGGCAAGTCGCAGGGCTGTGTCACCGGTAATCGAACGGTTTCCGGCGCAAATCTCATCGATACGGCGCTGCTGCACGCCCGCCAGCTTGGCAACCTTGTAACGCGTGATTCCCAACGGCTCGATGAAGTCATGCATCAGCACCGCGCCCGGATGAACGGGGGCAAGTCGACGACCGGTGGCGACATCGCGGAAATCGATGTCTTTCAACTGCTCGCGCAAAAGTGCCATAGTCGGTTCCTTTCTAGTGATAATCAACGATCTCGACTTCCGTCGCGTCTCCTGCAGTCCAATGGAAACAGATACGCCATTGGTCATTGATGCGTATGCTCCACTGACCGACCCGACTGCCTTTCATCTGTTCCAGGCGATTGCCGGGAGGAACACGCAGACTATCGATACTCCCAGCCGCATCTATCTGTATGAGCTTACGCCGTGCTGTGTTCTGGATTTCTTTCGGCAAGCGCTTTACCTGCAAGCCCACGAAAACCGCAGCTGTCTGCTTATCGGCGAATGACCGGATCATGTGTTGATAATATTGCTTTACAATAGTATCGTCAAGCAATAGTGTCTTCAAAACTCGCAGGAAAAATCGGCGTTCGTGATCCTTCTTATCCCCTGCGCCAGGTAGTTCCCCCCGGCCCGTCCTCGAGCACAATGCCGGCGGCCTTGAGTTCGGCGCGGATGCGGTCGGCGGTGGCGAAGTCCTTCGCCTTTTTCGCCGCGTTGCGGGCGGCGAGCTGCGCTTCGATGGCGGCGGCGTCGAGTCCGTCGTCCGCTGCCGGGCCCGCCTGCAGGAATTCGACCGGGTCGCGCTGCAGCAGGCCGAGCACGCCGCCGAGGCTTCTGAGTTGCGCGGCGAGGCGCGGGTCCTTGCTGCGGTTCGCTTCGTTGGCGAGGTCGAACAGCACGGCCACGGCTTCGGGCGTGGCGAAGTCGTCATCGAGCGCCGCCTTGAAGCGCTGCGCATGGGCTTCGTTCCAGTCGATCGCGGCTGCGCCATCGCTGTCCTTCAGGGCCGTGTAGAGCCGCGCCAGGCCGGCGCGGGCATCGTCGAGGTGGGCGTCGGAGTAGTTGAGCGGGCTGCGGTAGTGGGCGCGCAGGA
>CAYYHO010000397.1:0-1842 GCA_964471725.1 uncultured Methyloversatilis sp.
CTATTGCGTCGGCGGCTGCCTCAGCCCGACCAACTTCATGCGCATCAAGGCGCTCGGCTACACGAACGTCAAGGTCTATACCGGCGGCTTCCCCGACTGGATGCAGACCGAGCATGCCGTCACCACCCCGGCCTGGCTGAAGACTGCCATCGAGAAGGACTTCGCCTACGTGCTGGTCGACCTGCGCAGCGCGGACGCCGCCAGGGCCGGGCACATCAGAACGGCCGTGTCCGTTCCCCTCGCCGATTTCGACAAGGCGAAGGACAAGTTCCCCGTGCAGAAGAATGCACCGATCGTGCTCTACGGCGACGGCAAGGAAGAAGCCGCCAAAAAACTGGTGAGCTGGGGTTACCGTTCGGTGCGCATCCTTCCCGCCAGCTTCGAGGACTGGAAACTGGCCGGCAATCCGGTCGTCACGGGTGACGCCAAGACCGCCATCGCCTTTGTGCCGAAGCCGCGTCCCGGTACGGTCAGCCTGGCCGAGTTCACCGACATCGCCAACAAGTCGCCGGCCAACACGGTCATCGTCGATGTGCGCAGCCCGAGCGAAGTGGCCAAGGGCAAGATCAAGAATGCCATCAACCTGCCGCTGGAAGAGCTCAACAGCCGTCTCGCCGAACTGCCCAAGGACAAGAACGTCGTCATGCATTGCAGCGGCGGCACCCGGGCGGAAATGGCGCACAACCTGCTGAAGAATCTCGCCATCAACACCCGCTACCTGAATGCGGCCATCACCGTGGCCCAGGACGGCAGCTACGTAATCAAGGAGCAATAATCGGTCGGCCGCCCGCCCCCGCGGCGGGCGCGGCTGCAACCAGGACAGGCCCGGCGGGCCTGTCTTTTTTTCAGCGTTTTTTCGGCTTGCCGGCGAATTTTCCGGCGGGCTTGCCGGCGGGCGGGGCGCTGCGTCCGCGCCGCTCCGTGCCGGCGGTTTCGCGCGACGGCGGCTTCCTGTCGCCGCTCCTGTCGCCACGATAGGATGGCCTGTCGTGGAAGTCGGCGCCGGCAACTTCCCTGGTTGCCCGTCGGGGACGCGCCGAAAAGTCGGCGCTGGCGGAACGGCGCCCTCCTTTGTCGAAGCGGTCGAAGCGCGGTTTTTCGCCCTCGTCGGCGCTGGCGACACGGATTTTCAGCGGCAGCTGGCGCACGCGCGTGCGCTGCAGCGCCTCGAAAACATCGGCGGGCAGTTCCGGCAGTTCGACCGTGCTGTAATCGTCGAACAGGTTGATCTGGCCGATCAGCCGGCCTTCGATGCCGCCCTCGTTGGCGATGGCGCCGACGATCTCCTTGGGCAGCGCGCCCTGATTGCGGCCGACCTCGATGCGGTAGCGCACAGTCCGGGCGCCCGCGAGGTCGCGGGCTGCGGCTGGCGCCGGGCGCGGCGGGCGGGGCGTCCGCGGCGGCGGCTCTTCACGCCCCGCCGCCGGAGCCATGCGCGCCACCGGCACATCCTCCCCGGGCGGCTGCAGCGGCCGCTCGCGCTGCGCGAGGAAGGCCAGCGACGCGGCGATCTGCCGCGCGGCGAGGTTGTCCTCGCTTTCCATGCGCCGCACCACCTCGTAGAAGAAATCGAGATTCTCCTCGGCGAGCACGTCGAGAATCTGCTGCTTGAACTGCTGGATGCGCCGTTCGGCCACCTCGCCGCGCGTCGGCAGACCGATCGCCTCGATGGGCTGGCGCGTGGCGTGCTCGATGGCCTTGAGCATGCGCATTTCGCGCGGGGCGACGAACAGGATCGCATGGCCGGCACGACCGGCGCGGCCGGTGCGGCCGATGCGATGCACATAGGATTCGGTGTCGTAGGGAATGTCGTAGTTGATGACATGGCTGATGCGCGGCACG
>CAYYHO010000398.1:0-1841 GCA_964471725.1 uncultured Methyloversatilis sp.
ACCGTCAGCGTCTGGCGCGGCGACGGCGCCGACCGCATCGAGGCGGCGGCCCCATTCGCCACGTTGCGCTTCGCCGACCAGGCAGGCGACGCGCTCAGCCTGCGCCGTGAAGGCGACGACCTGATCCTCGCCAATGCGGGCGGCGATCGGGTCACCGTGGCTGGCTGGCTGGGCGAGGATGCCGGGACGGCGGGGTTGCAGCAGGTCCGTTTCGCCGACGGCGCCCTCTGGACTGCGGATGACATGCGCGCGCGACTGCTGCAGGGCACGCCCGGCGACGACCATCTGGTCGGCTACGCCACGGCGGACAGCCTGCAGGGCGGCGCCGGCGCCGACATCCTCGAAGGGCGCGGCGGCGACGACATCCTGAATGGCGGCGCGGGTGCCGACGTCTATGTCTTTGCGCCCGGCGCGGGCAGCGACACGGTGATCGACGGCGGGGCCGAGACCAACGTGCTGCGCTTCGCGGCCTGGCAATCGCCGGCCAGCCTGCATGCGGAGCGCGTCGGCGACGACCTGCGGGTGGGCGTGCGCCACAGCGCGGACAGCGTGCTGATCAAGGATTACTACGCCGGCGCCGCGCAGAGCTGGCAGGTGGATTTTGGTGGCGCGAATGCACTGTCGCTGGAAGCGGTCATCAACCAGCCCGATGCGGCAGGGGATGGCGTGGCGGGCTTCTGGGCAGGCACGAAAGCGGCGGTGATCGCGGCGCAGGGCAATTTGAGTTATGAAGTGATGGGTCTGGCACAGCCATGGGTCGATATTACGCGCCAGGTCACCACAACCACCACCATTACCCATAGTCCATGGTACGGCGTGAGCAGCACCAGTTACGTGGAAGCAAGCGAATCCTGGCGTTTGGCAAGCTGGAATAACGGCGGCACGGCCCTGTCACCCGTGCGGAGCATTTACCACCATACGGTTGACCGCATGGAGAGCAACGCTGCCCTGATACAGAGCAACGCGCTTCCACGCAGCGAATCTTTAACCGGCTCTGCGATTGCGAGCCTGGCCTGGAAAAACCCGCCATTCAATTACCAGCAATCCTTCTGGAGCACGAGCTACCCCGGTCATGTCACCGATCCATTCGGACTGATTTCTGCAGTCACATACCGCTACCGGTATGAGCTCGAGAGTTACAGCATGGTCGGCACGGTGCGCGGCTATGCCGAAGGTACCGTCGGGTGGGCAGCGCCGATCAATACGCTGGTTGGCAACAAGGTGGCGGTAAATTATCGATTGAACAACCATTATGTGCCGCTGGTCATGGAAATCATCGGCGGCGACGGCGACAACGTTATTTATGCCAACAGCACTGCCACCGAGTTCGTCGATGGCGGCCGCGGCAATGACACGATCCATGGCGGCGCCGGCGCATGGGGTTACGGCGACGTGCTTTACGGCAATGCGGGCGACGACGTCATTTACGGCGACGGTTCGGTCCTGATCGGCGGCGACGGCAGCGACAGGCTGATCGGCGGGTATCGGGCGGACCGCTATCTGCGCCTGTCGCTGGACGAGACCGGCGCGGATTTCATCGATGACCACGGCGCCGACTCTGGCGACTTCGAGGCGTGGTACTACGCGCAGCAGGGCATCACCGAATACTGGCGGCACGGCGACCGCGATGTCTGGGAGCTTTGGGGTGGCGAGGGTCGGAGTTTCTATTCGCGTGAAGAGGCGGAAGCCTGGTTTGCCGATCCCTGGTTTGCAGCTGAGTACCCCGGCTGGCCCGTCGATGAGGCGCTGGCATCGGGCGCCCTCGTTTATTACGCAGCCATCGAGCCGCCCCTGCTGGGCAACAACAGGGACTTCAGGCTGATCTCGCGGCTGGCGCAAGC
>CAYYHO010000399.1:0-1829 GCA_964471725.1 uncultured Methyloversatilis sp.
CCACTTTGGCCTCGACCAGCTCGACCGTGCGCGCCGCCACCTGCGCTTCGAGGTTATTGCGATGCCGTTCGAGTTCGGCTTCGGTGCGCTTGCGTTCGGTGATGTCCTGGATGATGGCGACGAAAACCGGGGGCGTCTCATCCGGCATCAGCTGCAGATGGACTTCGACATCGTAGAGACTGCCATCCTTGCGCTGATGCCGCGTCTCGAACTTCAGGGTTTCCCGGCTGCCGTCCCGCAGTGGCTGGATCATGGCCGCGAAGCGTTCCGCGGAGACATCCGGCTTGATGTCGACCGGCGTGATCTGGCGCAGTTCGTCGAGGCTGTAGCCGAGGTTCATGCAGGCGCCGTGGTTGACACCGATGAACTTCAGGGTAGTGGCATCGAAGATGTAAATTTCGTTCAGCGAGCTGTCGATGATGCGCCCGAAGCGTGCGGCCAGCGTTTCCGCGCGCCTCTGCTCGGTCAGGTTGATGTCGACGTAATACATTTCGGGGCCATCCGGCCCGGCCAGCATGGCATGGCTGGAAAAGACCGGCACCGGCGTGCCATCCTTGCGCCGCAGGACGAGTTCTCCGGCCGGGATGGCCAGCCCGCCGGCAAGCCAGGCGCCGACCGCATCGATCACCCTTTGACGCATGGCGTCGGGAATGATCAGGTCTTCGAGCCGCTTGCCGAGCGCTTCCTCGCGCGAGTAGCCATACAGGACTTCGCTTGCGCGATTCCAGTAGATCACGCGGCGCGCGGCGTCATAACCTTGCACGGCGATGCTCGGCGTATTTTCGAACAGGGAGCGGAAGCGCTGTTCGCTCTCCTTCAGCCTCTGTTCCTGTTGCATCATGGGAGTGATGTCGCGGGCGATGCCGAACAGGCCGACGATCTCGCCATGTTCGTCGCGAATTGGATATTTGCGGTTATCCACCCAGCCGCGCGTGCCGGTCTTCGACAGATAGCCCTGAATCTCGTGCGCGATGGGCTGCCCGCCGAAGACCTGCTTCTCGAGCCGGTAATAGACGTCGGCGTACTCCTCGGGAAAGACGTCGTAGTCGGTCTGGCCCAGCAGGTCGGTCCAGTGCTCGGCGGGATCGCAAAGCGTCACCAGCGTCTGGCTGGCGCCGGTGAAGACATGGTTGCGATCCTTGAAGTAGATGAAGTCGTTGGTGTTCTCCATCATCGCCCGAAAGTTGGCCGTCGTGGCGGCATCGCTCAACGTGCGCGGCAGGCCTTTGGCGTCCTGCAGGCGGAGCTCGAGCCGGGGTTCTCCGTCCTGCACCGACTTGCCGTAGAGCGCCTTGACGCAGCGGATGCGGCCGTTCGCCTGGCGCACGCGCAGATTCAGCGTGCCCGCGGCGAGGGGCGCGGCGGAGAACAGCAGCGCGGACAAGTCCGCGTCGTCGGGGTGAAAGCGCTCCGTCAAGGAGACGTTGCCATCCAGGAAGCTGGCCGGCGGGTACCCCAGCAGCTTGTCCACCCCTGCGTCGACCGCCAGGAGGCGGGGCGCATCGCTCAGCGCGAAGCGAAACGTCGCTTCAAGGACGGGCGGGGTGTCGTTGTTCGCCATGGTCGTGCGGGTCTGCCGTCTATCGCACGGCCATTATGCCGTCAATACAAGCGGAACGTGGAACTTTCTGCGCGCCAGCGCGTTTCGTCTGCGCTTGCCAGCCTGTCCAGATCGCCGGGAAGCGCGGCGGGAGTGTCGACCCATTCGCGCAGCAGGGGCGAGCCGTTGATGAGGTCGATGGCGAGCCGGTCTTTCTCGTACTCGTAGGGGAAATCGCGCCACAGCGGGTAGTCGGGCCGCAGGCGGCGCAGCGCCTTGAAGGCGAGCG
>CAYYHO010000400.1:0-1828 GCA_964471725.1 uncultured Methyloversatilis sp.
TATACGGATCACTCCACGCCCGTCAACTCACTTCGGAAAATATTTTTTGCGGCGCAGAAAAACAGGCCGCCCGGCAGGCGCCCCAGTCAAAACTTAGAACATAACTGCCTGAAACCCAAATCTTTCTGCCTGTCGGCGAAGCCAGAAAGATTTGTTCAGGAAGCGTTTCCGCTGCCCTGCTCCTGCAGTGGCCAGCTTTCCAGCACACGATATTGGGTGCCCGATGGCTGAGTGCAGGACTCCACCAGGGTGAACGATTCTGCCCGCCAGCGACAGTCAAAGGGTTTTTCGAGCATAGGAACGGCCTGGCAGCGCGCGTTGCGCAGCAAGGTCACATGGGGAAAGTAGGGACGCGCGTCGACCGCGAAACCCGCGCTGGCCAAAGTCCCCGACATCTCTGCATAAAGTCGGCTCTGGCCGGACGGCACGCTCGAACTGCCCGCCCAAAAAATGCCGTTGCGCGGCCAGCAGCCCAACTGGTCGAGCATCACATCGAAGGGCGCCACATGCAAGCCGGCTGCCAACCGGTGCAGGCTTGCGATCTGCGCAGGCGTGACCGCTCCGATATAAACCAGCGTCACATGCAGGCTGTCGCGCCGCATGCGGCGTCCGCCGGAATTGACTGCACCAGCCTGCGCGGCGGCTTCGAGGGCATCCAGCGCCGCCGCATCCGGCCAGAGGGCGAAGAATACCCGCCGCAACGGGACTGTATGTTCAGTCACGCATCAGCAGGACGACGGCCAGCGCGGCGATGCCCTCGCCGCGCCCCTCGAAGCCGAGGCGCTCGGTGGTCTTGCCCTTGACATTGACGCGCTCCGGCGCGACATCGAGGTCGGCAGCGATGTTGGCGCGGATTTGCTCCCCATGGGGCGCTATGCGCGGCGCCTGGGCAATCACCGTGCAGTCGGCATTGCCCACCCGCCAGCCGGCTGCGCGCACCGCCGCATGCGCCTCGCGCAGCAGCCGGCGGCTGTCGGCGCCATGCCAGCGCTCCTCGCTGTCGGGAAACAGGCGGCCGATGTCGCCCAGCCCGGCCGCACCCAGCAGCGCATCGGTGATGGCATGCAGCAGCACGTCTGCGTCCGAGTGGCCATGCAGTCCCATGGTGTGGGGAATCGTCACGCCGCCGATGATCAGGGCGCGCCCCGGCACCAGCGGATGGACGTCGTAACCTTGTCCGATGCGAATATCCATATTGATTACTTTCTGCTCTTCAAGATCCACTCGGCCAGTTGCAGGTCGAGCGGATAGGTTACCTTCAGGTTGGTGGCGTCGGCCTCCACCAGCCGCGGGTGCAGACCGAGCGCCTCGATGGCGCTGGCCTCGTCGGTCACCGCCGGCGCATGTTCGAGCGCATCCAGCAGCATCGCGTAGCGGAACATCTGCGGCGTCTGCGCCTGCCAGAGACCCTCGCGCGGCACGGTGGCGGCGACACTCACGCCCTCCCGGACGCGCTTCTGGGCGCGTTTCAGGGTGTCGGCAACCGGCACGGCGAGCAGTCCGCCGACCGGGTCGTCGCCAACTTCGGCCATGAGTTTCACGACCTGCGCCGGGGTCAGGCAGGCACGCGCGGCATCATGCACCAGCACCCAGTCCTCGGCTGCCAGATCGGTCATCAGCTTGAGGCCGTTGGCGACACTCTTGGCGCGCGTGGCGCCGCCGCAGCGCAGCACTGTCAGGCGCGTGGCCAGGGCACTCCAGTCGAAACCGTCCCAGTGCCGGTCATCCGGCGCCAGCACGACGAAAATCCGTTCGATGGCCGCCACCCCGGCGAGCGTCGCCAGGGCATGGCGGATGAGCGGCTGGCCGGCCAGCCACAGCACGTCGC
>CAYYHO010000401.1:0-1827 GCA_964471725.1 uncultured Methyloversatilis sp.
CTGGAAGGAGCCCGACGGCATCGTGGTGATCGACTACAACTGGTGCATCGGCTGCCGCTACTGCGAGGCCGCCTGCCCCTACCACGCGCGCCGCTTCAACTGGACGAAGCCCGCGATCCCCGCCGCGGAGATCAACCCCGTCCAGGCCTACCTCTCCAACCGGATCCGGCCGCAGGGCGTGATGGAGAAGTGCACCTGCTGCCTCCACCGCTCGCGCAACGGCCGGCTGCCCGCCTGCCTCGAGGCCTGCCCCGCCGGCGCGCGGGTCTTCGGCAACCTGCTCGACCCGCAGTCCGAGATCCGGCGCGTCCTCGCGCACAAGCGCGTCTTCGTGCTCAAGGAGGAACTCGGGACCAAGCCCAACTTCTTCTATTTCTTCGATGAGTAACGCCGCCGCCCCCGCCGCCGCGCCGGATGCCCGCGGCCCGATGCCCGGCCATTTCGCCGGGTACCTCCGCTTCCTCTGGCGCGTGATCGTCGACGCCACCGACGGCTCCGGGTGGTTTTACGCCTGGATGACGCTGCTCACCGCCGTCGCGCTCGTCGGGCTCAACGCGTGGGGCACGCAGGTCCGCGACGGCATGATCGTGACCGCCATGACCGACCACGTGTCGTGGGGGCTCTACATCGCCAACTTCACGTTCGCCGTCGGCCTGGCGGCCGGCGGGGTGATGATGGTCATCCCGGCCTACCTCTACCACGACGAGGAGATGCACGACGTCGTGATCGTGGGCGAGATGCTGGCGATCGCCGCGATCGTCATGTGCGTCGGGTTCGTGGTGGTCGACCTCGGCCGCCCGGACCGGTTCTGGCACCTCATCCCGGGGCTGGGGGAGTTCAACTGGCCCGTCTCGATGCTCACCTGGGACGTCATCGTCCGCAACGGCTACCTCCTGCTCAACCTGCACATCTGCGGCTACCTGCTCTACATGCGCTTCCTCGGCCGGCGGCCCGAGGCGCGCTGGTACGTGCCGTTCGTGTTCGTCTCGATCATCTGGGCGATCTCCATCCACACCGTCACGGCCTTCCTCTACTGCGGGCTGGGCGGCCGCCCGTTCTGGAACACCGCGCTGCTGGCTCCCCGGTTCCTCACCTCCGCCTTCGTCTCCGGCCCCGCCTTCATCGTGATCGCCCTGCTGCTGCTGCGCCGCCTCGGGCGCGTGCACGTCGGCGGGCGGCCGGTGGCGATCCTCGTCAACATCATGCGGGTGACGATCCTGATCAACCTGCTCATGCTGGCCTCGGAGATCTTCACGGAGTTCTACAGCGGCACCTCGCACACCGCGGCCGCCCGCTACCTCTATTTCGGTCTGCACGGGGCCGGCGGGCTCGTGCCGTGGATCTGGACGTCGGTGACCTTCGGCATCGCGGCGGCGGTGCTGCTGCTGCGGCCCGGCGTGGTGCGCCACCGGATACAACTGACCGTGGCCTGCGTGCTCGCGTTCGTCGCCGTGTGGATCGAGAAGGGGATGGGGCTGATCATCCCGGGCTTCATCCCGTCGACGTTCCACGAGGTCGTCGAGTACGCCCCGAGCCTGATCGAGTGGCAGGTCAAGGCGGGCATCTGGGCCTTCGGCCTGCTGGTCTACACGGTGGCCCTGAAAACCGGCCTGCCCATCCTGGCCGGCCCGCGCGGCATCGCGGCCACCAGCCTGCCCTGGCGGAAGGCTCCTTGAGGCCGGACCACCGCGGCTGGCCGTCACGCGACCCCTCCCGGCGATGCTGCGTTGCGGCAAGACGTCCCAGTCGGCGATCTCGGCGATGAGCCTGCTCGCCGAACGCCACGACGGCGGCCGGACGCCGCTCAGCTCGGAGGACGTCGCGCAG
>CAYYHO010000402.1:0-1820 GCA_964471725.1 uncultured Methyloversatilis sp.
CCGCGCTGATGGACTTTCAGGACCGGGGCGCGCTGCCGCAGGCCTGGGTGCTCGAACTGTCGAGCTTCCAGCTCGAAACCCTGGAAACCCTGAATGCCGCGGCGGCCACCGTGCTCAACATCTCCGACGACCACCTCGACCGCTACATCGACATCGACGACTATGCCAGCGCCAAGGCGCGCATCTTCCGCGCCGCGGAAGACCGCACCGGCGTGCAGGTGCTGAACCGGCAGGACGCGCGCGTCAGGCGCATGGCGTTGCCCGGACGGCGCCTGATCACCTTCGGCCTCGACGCCCCGGCCGACGCGGAGGATTTCGGCCTGCATGACAATCGCGGCGAACCCTGGATCGTGCAGGGCGACCGCTTCCTGCTGCCGGTCGGCGAACTGCCGCTCGCCGGCACGCACAATGCCGCCAACGCCATGGCGGCGCTGGCTTTGTGCACGGCCATCGGCATCGACCCGGTCGCACTGCTGCCGGCGTTGCGCGCGTTCAGGGGCCTGCCGCACCGCGTCGAAAAAATCGCCGAGATCGCCGGCGTGACCTACTACGACGATTCCAAGGGCACCAATGTCGGCGCTACCGTCGCCGCCCTCACGGGTATCGGCGGCCACTTGGCCGCCCTGAGCAGTCGCCTTCCTCCCCGTGGGAGGGAGGACGGGAGGGAGGGCCAAAATTTGGCCGCCGGCCAGAACGATCGCAAGATCGTTCTGATCGCCGGCGGCGAGGGCAAGAACCAGGATTTCGCGCCGCTCAAGGATGCCGTCGCCAACCATGCGCGCGGCGTGGTGCTGATCGGCCGCGACGCCGCGCTGATCCGCGCCGCCCTCGCGGGCTGCGGCGTGCCGCTGCTCGACGCGGCCAGCATGGACGCCGCCGTGCAGGCTGCCGCCGCCCGCGCCGTGGCGGGTGATGCGGTATTGCTCTCGCCGGCCTGCGCCAGCTTCGACATGTTCCGCAACTACGAACACCGCGCTGCCGTGTTCAAGGACGCGGTGCGCTCCCTGGAAGCGCACGCATGAACATCGCCGCCCTCGGCAACCGCTTCGACACGCCGGCCCGCTCGCCCGACGAGCTCGATCCGCTGCTGCTCTGGCCGGCGCTGGCGCTGTTGCTGACCGGGCTGGTGATGGTCTACTCCGCCTCCATCGCCACCGCCGAGGGCAGCGCCTTCACCGGCCACCAGGCGACCTATTTCCTGGTCCGTCATGCCGTCTACCTGGCAGTCGGGCTGATGGCCGCCCTGATCGCCTTCCAGATTCCCTTGCAGCAGCTGGCGCCCTGGCTGTTCCTCGCCGCCGTGCTGCTGCTGGTCATCGTGCTGGTGCCGGGCATCGGCCGCACCGTCAACGGCGCGCAGCGCTGGATCGGCATCGGTCCGCTCACCGTGCAGCCTTCCGAGTTCATGAAACTCGCCGCCGTGCTGTATGCGGCCGACTATACGGCACGCAAGCTCACCGACATGCGCAGCTTCAGTCGTGGCTTCGTGCCGATCGCGCTGGTGATGGCCCTGGTGAGCGGCCTGTTGCTGCGCGAACCCGATTTCGGCGCCTTCGTCGTCATCGTCGTCATCGCCATGGGCATCCTGTTCCTCGGCGGCATGAACGGCCGGCTGTTCGCCTTCCTGATCGCCGCCATGACAGCGACCTTCGCCTTCCTGATCTATTCCTCGCCCTACCGCTGGGAACGCATCACCAGCTACATGGACCCCTGGTCGAACGCCTTCGGCAAGGGCTACCAGCTGTCGCATTCGCTGATCGCCTTCGGGCGCGGCGAGTGGTTCGGCGTCGGGCTGGGCGCCAGCGTCGAAAAGCTGTTCT
>CAYYHO010000403.1:0-1792 GCA_964471725.1 uncultured Methyloversatilis sp.
AGGAACTTTCCTTGATGGGACCTGAACTATCGGGCCAGATCATGATGAGGATGGACACCTTTTCAGAAACCCTCAACACATTGGTTGAAAAAATAGACCAACATTTGGCCGCTCACCAAAAACTGGCAGAAAGCCCTGAAATACAACAGCCCATACATGAGAGTCCTCTGAAAACGAGCATAACCGTTTTTAAGACAGGTGAGAGGCTATTTGGAGTGGAGAGTGATAAGGTGATAAAATTGTTCAGAGTTCCGAGCTCTCTTTCAAAACAGATGATTCAGCTTAAGAAACTTAAGTTAAAAGAGTTTAACGTAAGAATGATTGATTTAAAAGAATTCTTCTCAATTTACGGAGAGGACCAGGAAGAAGAGAAGCAGGTATTGATTCTGAAAGGAGATGAAGAATATAAAGGCGTGATGATGGACAGGGTTTTAAATCGGCTTTCTGGTCCATTGGAGCAGGCCTGGGACTTTAACGAATATCTGCTGGGAATGATCCGCTGGACTTATGACGATCTTCCCATCAAGGTGCCGATTTTAGATTTCAAAAAACTTTAACTCATAGATGCTCAGCATGAGCGTTGATCGCTTTAATAAATGAGGACCTAAATTGAGCGATTTTATTCAATTTCATCGTAGGGCGACCCTTTAGGGTTGCTTCCGGGGCAAGGCTAAAGCCTTGCCCTCATAATCACCCTTTGGGTGATTTTGAAACGCAGGCTGAAGCCTGCGGCTACAGGATATTATCACAAGAATCGCTTAAATTTGGTGAGAATATGCCAGGGAAAAAAGAGGAGGAAAGCGGTTTGCATTTGAACCAGGCATTGGAAAGCAGCCAAAATATCACCGAGAGCCTCATTGAAAGCATCGGAAGCGGCATTGTGATCGCCGAAATGAACGATACGATTACCTATATCAATCAGGCTGGAGAGAAGATATTGGGCTATTTAAAGGAGGAGGTCATCGGAAAACCTTTCGGGATTTTTGGATTGAATGAAAAGCAAAACATTTCTTACACCTTTCTCAATCATTCCGATAATCTTGACACGAGAAGAGAAGGTCGGATGAAACGAAAAGAGGGAAATGAAATCCCGGTCGGTTTTACGATCAATTACCATCTCAGTTTGAGCGGTGAAGCGATTGGGAAGATTATCATTTTTCGTGACTTAACGAAAGTTTATCGAATTCAGGAAGAGATGTTAAAGATGGATCGCCTCGTCTCTCTCGGAAAACTGGCTTCGGGAATCGCGCATGAGATCCGGAATCCATTAGCAGGAATTAAAACCACGGCCCAGGCCCTTGGCGAAGAGATGGCCAAGGACGACCCGAAACGGGAATATTTAAATCGTATCACCCGAGAGATTGATCGTCTGAATGAGATCCTCAAAACCTTTTTCTCTTTTGCCAAACCCCAGACGCTTCTTCTCGTTTCCTGCCATCTTAAAGAAATCATCAATGCCATTATCCCCTTTCTCATCAAAGAGATCGCCGATAAAAAAATCCGATTCGTCGAATCCTATCACCCAGAGCTTCCAAGGATAAGAGTCGATAAGATTCAAATGCATCAAGCCTTCTTAAACCTTTTTTTAAATGCCATTCAGGCTATGCCCGCCGGCGGTGAGCTTAAAATTGAAGCCGCCCCGGTGATTCACCCCTCGCCGGAGGGCTCTATGCAAAAATTTATCAAGGTGGTCGTCTCAGATACCGGCAAAGGGGTTCCCCCTCACATTATGCCGAAGATCTTCGATCCCTTTTTTACAACCAAACCCAAAGGGATCGGGTTAGGCCTTTCC
>CAYYHO010000404.1:0-1792 GCA_964471725.1 uncultured Methyloversatilis sp.
ACCTCCCCTGGCCGCTTCGAGGCTTTTCGCCGCTCCGCAGAAGGCACAGAACTCTATTCGAGCGAATTCCTCACCCTGAATAAAGATCAAATCGTCTGGATCATTCCAGATGATGATGTGCAATCCACAGGTTAACCATGAATAATCCAGCGACCTCAGCCCGGATGGCTGAACTGAACAAACTCAAAGAATACCTGGTCGGCACTGTATCGCGAGAACTGGAAGCCAATCCACCTGCCGGAGAAGACCGGCGCAAAATCATATCCCAATACTTAATGCAGGCATATCAAGGCACCAAGCTGCAGTTACCGGTCACCATTCGCGACCAGATTTTCCACGATATTCTGGACGACTTGTTGGGGTTTGGGCCGCTTCAACCTTTGCTCGAAGATCAAGACATCAGCGAAATCATGGTCAACGGCGCAAAAAACGTCTACATCGAACGGCGCGGTAAAATTCAGAAAACCAACATCACGTTCGATGACGATAATGCCGTCGTCCGTTTGATCGAGAAAATCGTGTTGCCCTTGGGCCGCCGCATCGACGCTGACAGCCCCACTGTTGATGCCCGCCTGCCCGATGGCTCGCGCGTCAACGCGGTCATTCCGCCCTGCGCTATCGACGGACCGACCATTACCATCCGCAAATTCCTGCGCGATAAGCTGACCATTCAGCAGTTGGTAAACCTCGGCTCGATCACCAACAACATGGCGGATTTCATCCGCGCTTGCGTGGTCGCCCGCCTGAACGTCATCATCTCCGGCGGTACAGGATCAGGCAAAACCACCCTCTTGAACATTCTGTCGGGTTTTATCCCTGACGATGAACGCATTTTGACGATTGAGGACGCCGCGGAATTGAAGCTCCAGCAGGACCATGTGGTGCGTCTGGAAACCAAAGCGGCCAACGCTGACGGACGCAATGCCGTTCCCATCCGCGAACTGGTGCGCAATGCCCTGCGCATGCGTCCAGATCGCATCGTCGTGGGAGAATGCCGCGGCGGCGAAGCCCTGGACATGCTCCAGGCCATGAACACCGGCCACGATGGCTCGCTGACCACCTTGCACGCCAACACCCCGCGCGATGCACTTTCACGCCTCGAAACCATGGTGCTCATGTCCGGCATGGATCTGCCCGTGCGCGTCATCCGCGAGCAAATCGCCTCCGCGATCGATCTCATCGTCCAACAGGCGCGCCTCAAAGATGGCACCCGCAAAGTGATCAGCATCAGCGAGGTTTCGGGCATGGAAGGCGATACCATCGTCATGACTGAAATCTTCAAATTCGAACAAACCGGCATCTCGCAAGATGGACGGGTGTTGGGCGAACTGAAACCGACGGGCATCCGTCCATTGTTCACGCCGCGCCTCGAAGCTGCGGGTTTCAAACTGGGCCCCGAAGTGTTCGGCGCAAACCTGGCAGGGATCCTCAGCGGCTCAAGGGGCAACCGCCGCTAGCAAACGTTATCGATGATGGGAGGCTTATATGACTAAAACAGGCCAGATGACTCAGATCCGCCGCCGTAAACTGGCTGCATTGATCTACGACAGCCGTCTGGCTTCACGCCGCAGCGTCGAAGAATGCGCCGCAGCGTTGAATGTTTCGCCGGAGCAATTTTCGGCATTTGAAAATGGGTCTTCGTCGCCCAGTCTCCCGCAATTAGAAATCTTCGCCCTCTTCCTGGAAATACCTCTCGATCATTTCTGGGGAAATCAAGCCCTGTCACGTCCAGGTGCATCCGAACCCATCCAACAGTTTGAGCATGCGTTGGCCTTGCGCAATAAACTGGTTG
>CAYYHO010000405.1:0-1789 GCA_964471725.1 uncultured Methyloversatilis sp.
CGCTCGGCATGGCCGTCCTGGTCGAGAGCCACGACGCCGGCGAGCTCGACCGCGCGCTGCGGCTGAAGACGCCGCTGCAAGGCATCAACAACCGCAACCTGCGCACTTTCGAGGTCAGCCTCGATACCACCCTCTCCCAGCTGGAGCGCATCCCGGCCGGGCGCATCGTCGTCACCGAATCCGGCATCCGCACCCGGGCCGACGTCGCCCTGATGCGTCAGCACGGCGTCCATGCCTTCCTCGTCGGCGAGGCCTTCATGCGCGCACCCTCCCCCGGCGCCGAACTGGCGCGTTTGTTCGAGCTTCCGCACTAGCCGCTGGGAAAACGACATGCTGATCGGCGTCCCCAGGGAAATCAAGAATAGCGGGTATCGCGTCGGCAACAGGCCTGCGGCGCCGTCCAGCCAGCACCGACTTTTACTGCGCCCTTTCGCCCTTTCGAGGAAACGATGACCGAAGACTTTCGCCACATCGGCCGCAGTCCGGGCGCAGCCGCGCGGACGCGGCACAGCTTTGTGCTGCACCAGGAGTTCATCGAACTCCACGCGCTGCTCAAGCTGCTCGCCCTCGCCCCCTCCGGCGGCGCCGCCAAGGCCCTCATCGCCGCCGGCGCGGTCAGCGTCGACGGCCGCACCGAAACCCGCAAGGCCTGCAAGATCCGCGCGGGGCAGGTGGTGCAAGTCGGCGATGACGCGGTAAGCGTTTCATCGCTTTCGTGGCGGGCAGATTAACCGTTGGCCGCCAGTTCCGGTCGCCCCCCGCCTGGCGCCCCTCACTCCACGAGCGCCTTGTAGGCGTGGAAGCTGGCGTGCCCGAGCCAGGGCAGGATGACGACGAAGCCGAGCAGGAAGGTGGCAAAGCCGAGCAGGCTCAGCAGCATGATGAGCAGCGCCCAGAACGCCAGCACAAGCGGATTCTCGGCCACGGCGGCGAAGCTGGCCGACAGCGCGCCGACGAGGTCGCAGCGGCGGTCGAGCAGCATCGGCACCGTCACCACGCTGGCGGCGAACACCAGCGCCGCGATCAAGCCGCCGACGCCGACATAGGCGAGGAACAGCAGGGTGTGCTGCGGGTCGCGCAGAATGGCGAGCATCAGGTCGAGCGGCGCCAGCGCCGGGCCGTCGTAATAGAGCGCGAGCAGCACCACCGAGATGACCTGCCAGGCGGTCATCGCCAGCAGGGAGAGCAGACCGAAGCCGAGCAGGCCCGCCGGATTGCGCTGCCAGGCGCGCATGGAAGCGGCCAGCGGCGCCGCCTCGCCGGCCAGGTAGCGCCGCGACAGCTCGTAGAGGCCGGTGGCCAGCACCGGCGCCACCAGCATGAAACCGGTGACGGCGACGTTGAACAGATACGGCAGCTGCGCGGTCACGGCGAGGATGACGGCGCCCGCCAGCGCAACGCAGACGCCGTAGAACAGGCTGGCGGCGGGTTGCCGCCAGAGGTCGCGCCAGCCGGCGGCCAGCCAGGCAAAGGGGGCGGCGAAACCAATGCGGCGCAATGCGGGCGGGTGCTCGATCCTTGCAGTCACCATGGGCTTCCTTTGCGGATTCGGTTCGGTCGTGACGGAAAAGCAATGGGGCTGCCGGGTCTCCCGGCAGCCCCAAAACTCTACAGCAAAGCGCTGCAGAGGAGCTTAGTTCACGATCGGCTTACTTCACGATCGCGTTCAGTTCGCCCTTCTTGTAGCGGTTGGCCATCGCTTCGAGGTTGATGACCTTGATCTTGGCGGCCTGACCGGCGCAGCCGAAGGCTTCGTAACGCGCCTTGCAGATTTCCTTCATGGCCTTGC
>CAYYHO010000406.1:0-1789 GCA_964471725.1 uncultured Methyloversatilis sp.
CCGTCGACACGCGGATTTTCAGTCCGCTGCTCTACCAACTGAGCTACCTGGCCGTGCGAAGCCGTGCATTATAGGGGTAGTCCTGGTCGCCGTCAAAATTTCGCCGGCACGGGCTTAGAAACATTGCAGCAGGTTGGCTTCGCAATAAAGCCTCTTCAGGTAGGCGAGGCCGATCCACAGCCAGAACAACAGGAAGAAGGCCACGTAGGGGACGTGCTTGTCTATGATTTGCGGCGGCACGATGACGCGCACCATCTTCACAACCGGCCGGGTGACGATGACGAAGACCTTGTAGACGATGTTGCTGTCGCGGCGGCTGCCGGCCAGCAGTGCCAGCAGTCCCTGGCCGAGCAAAAACAGCATGGCTACTTCGACGAGGGCGCGCAGCACGCCGAGCAGGAGGAGTTCGGGGTGACTCATGGTATGTTCAAACTTTCCAGAAAGAGGTTGCGGCTACGATGAACTACGATCACTGGCGACATTATGCCCGCGGCTGGGTGTTTCATTTCTTCGGCCAGTCCGACGTCGCGTATGCCGCCTACCTGGAGGCGTTCCGCGTCGACCCGCAGGACGTGCAGTCGGCCCGCCACCTGGCGGCCATCGCGGTGGACAAGCAGCGCTGGGAGGTGGCCGGCTCCTGGTTCGAGAAGGTGGTCGATCTGGTTCCCGAAGATGCCGATACCTGGTTCAACCTCGGCTTCGTGCGCGAACGCGCGGGCCAGGCAGCGGCGGCGGTTGCGGCCTTCAGCGAAGCGGTGCGCCTGAAGCCGACGCAGGACCGCGCCTGGTACGGCATGGGCCTGGCGCAGGCGCGGCTGGGCCAGCATGACGCGGCCGCGCAGGCGTTCCAGGAGTCCGTCAAATTGCAGCCCATGAACGGCGAGGCCTACTATCAGCTCGGCATGGCCCTGCATCATGCCAACCGCCCGGAAGATGTGCGCCCCGTAGTGGAGAAGCTGGTGGGCTTCGAACCCAAGCGGGCGAAGAAACTGGTGCAGGACACCGAACGCGCCGACCTGATGCCGCTCATTCCGGAATTGCCTTTCTGATCAGTGGTTGGCGGTTGCCAAAGTCGGCGCTGACGGGACGGCATCACACGAAAAAAACCGGCCCCTGCGTTGACAGGGGCCGGCTCGCGGCACGGGGGGTCTTTGCCCCCTCCTCCTCCGGTAATGCTTATGCGGCCCTGGTGTCGATGTCGCCTTCCAGGTTCGGGTAGCGCACGTGGTCGACCAGTTCCTGCACTTCCTTGCTGGGTGCAGGAGTGAGCAGGGAACCGAGGATCACGCCGAGGAAGCCGGCGGGAATGCCGAAGATGCCGGCGGCGATCGAGTTGATGTCCCACCACTTCGCCGCATTGATGCCGAAGAAGGGATAGGTCTGCACCTGATAGTAGATGCAGATTCCCAGGCCGAGCGACATGCCGAGGATGGCGCCGAACTTGTTGGCACGCTTCCAGAACACGCCGAGGACGAGCGCCGGGAAGAAGGCCGAGGCCGCCAGCGAGAACGCAGCGCCGACCAGGAACAGGATGTCTCCCGGCTTCAGACTGGTCACATATGCGGCAACCAGGGCAACCACCAGCAGCAGCCCCTTGGACACGGCGATACGACGGACGGTCGGCGCGTTCGGATCGATGATCTTGTAATAGACATCGTGCGACAGCGCGTTGGCGATGGTCAGCAGCAGGCCGTCGGCGGTGGAGAGCGCCGCAGCCAGGCCGCCGGCCGCCACCAAACCCGAGATCACATAGGGCAGTCCCGCGATCTCCGGCGTCGCCAGCACGATC
>CAYYHO010000407.1:0-1784 GCA_964471725.1 uncultured Methyloversatilis sp.
TCATCGGTATCGCCCTGGCCGGCGCGGCGCTGAACATGGCCTCGGCCAACTGGGCGGTCGCCTTCATTACACTGATCTTCACCATCGCGTTCTCGGTCTATCTGCAAGGCAAAGGGCTGCTGGGGATGCTGCCCATCCTCCTGGGCGCGATCTTGGGCTACCTGGTCGCCATCCCCTTCGGCCTGGTGAATTTCGATCTCATCGGCCAGGCCGCCTGGTTCCGCGTGCCTAACATCACCTTCCCGGCCTTCACCGACCCCCGGGCCTGGTCGGTGATCGTCAGCGTGGCGCTGATCGCGATCGCCACTATCCCGGAATCCACCGCCCACCTGTACCAGATGAGCCTGTACATTGACCAGCTCGCCAAGGATATGGGCCGCAAGCCCAAGACCATCAAAAACCTGATCGGCCTGAACCTGGTGGCCGACGGCGCCGATGACCTCGTCGTCGGTATGTTGGGCGGCTGCGCGGGCACCAACTACGGCGAGAACAACTCGCTGATGGCCATCACCCGCAACTACTCAGTGGCGGTGCTGTTTGCGGCCGGCGGCATCGCCATCGTGCTGGGGTTCATCGGCAAGCTGGCCGCGCTGGTCAACACCATCCCGGTGGCCGTCACCGGCGGCCTGGCGATCTACCTGTTCGGCGTCATCGGCAAGCAGGGCATCGCGCTGATCCAGAGCGAACGGGTCAACCTGTTCGATCCCAAGAACCTGGCCATCGGTGCGACCATCCTGGTGCTAGGCATCGGCGGTAACCTGGGCCTGCCCGATGGCCTCTTCCCGTTCAAGATCCCGGTGCTGTTCCCGCAGGGCATCCCGGCCATCGTGTTCGCGGCCATCGTGGGCATCCTGCTCAACGCGCTCTTCGTCTGGCTGCCGCCGTCGAAGTTTGGCGTGAGGGAGCGGAGCAACATCGAATTCTAAAAAACCGGTTGACAATCCGACCATCGTCAGGTAGAATCCTGCTTGCCTGACAAAAGCGTTTTTGTCAGGCAAGCAGGAGGTGAACATGACTATCACCACCACGATTGGACGCCGCGGACAGATTACACTGCCGCGCGCGATCCGTCAATGGCTCAACCTGCGTGAGGGCGATCGCATCGCCTTCACGCGCCGCGGTGATGACGTGATCCTGCAGCCCATGCCGCACACCCTGATGGACTTGCGTGGCAGCGTGCCTGTTTCCGGACCGCAGGACTTCGAGGCGATCCGCCGTTCAGTGATTTCGGCCCATGCAGAGAGAGTCGCAAGCGATGAAGCCTGAGCGGGTCTTTGCGGACACGAACCTTTTCCTGCGTTACCTGACGAACGACGTGCCGGCGCAAGCCGATGCCGTTGAGGAGCTGCTGCGCCAAGCCGCCGCCCACGAGCTGAGCCTGGTGACAAACAGCCTGGTCATGGCTGAGATCGTGTGGACGTTGGAATCGTTCTACAAACTGACCAGGACAGCCATCCAGGAGAAAGTGCTGGCCATCCTCAACACCCCCGGCATCCAGATCGTTGACGATGATCTGGTGCTGCAAGGCATCACGGGGTATGTAGAGAAGAACGTGGATTTCATTGATGCCTACAACGGCGCCTGGTTGCTCAAACAGGGCATGACAACGGCCTGCACGTTTGATGAAACCCATTTTTCCCGGCTGCCAGGTGTCACGGTGCGAGTATCCAAACCCGGGAACTGAATGCCGGTAACACAATTCTGCCGCACGATCGAGGACGGATAGCGCTCTATCCGGTCTTCCATTACCGGCTCCCAACTCGGAGGTCACCGACGTTGCAACC
>CAYYHO010000408.1:0-1778 GCA_964471725.1 uncultured Methyloversatilis sp.
CTTGACGGCCGGCTCGGTGTATTCCACCTCGCGCACGACGCTGTTCGGCATTTCCACCGAAATCGCGCGGCCATCGTAGAACACCACCTCGACGGCCATGCCGTCTTCGATGTAGGGAATGGCATCGGCCATGTTTTCGGCTTCGACTTCGTACTGGACATACTCGTGGTCCATGAAGACGTACATCGGATCGGCGAAATAGGAGTAGGTGCACTCCTTGCGATCGAGGATGACCTGCTCGAACTTGTCGTCGGCCTTGTAGGCGGCCTCGGAGGGGTTGCCGGAGAGCAGGTTCTTGAACTTGAACTTGACGACCGCAGCGTTGCGGCCGCCCTTGTTGTATTCGGCTTTCTGGACGACGAGCGGGTCGTTGCCGACCATGATGACGTTGCCGGCGCGGAGTTCCTGGGCGGTTTTCATAGGGGGTGCCTGATGGGGAGAATGTCGGAAAAAATAAAGCCCGACATTATAGCCTTGCCGCACAGAAATGGGCCAGATTTGTCGCCAGGTCGCCCTGGGCGGCTATCTGTCGTGCCCAGCCCGGCGCACGCGCCGCCAGCGTCGGCAGTGCGGCGGCGAATGCCGGCCAATCCAGCGCTCCGTCACCGTTCCAGGCCCGGAAGAAAGCCGCCGCCGTTGGGCCGGGCGCGTAGCGGGCGAGGAAGGCCGTCAGCTTGGCCAGGTGCGCTGCCTCCGCCTGCGGGTAGGCCTGCCAGACGAAAGGCCGCGCCGCCCACTGGGCACGCACGAAAGAATCCTCGCCGCGCACGAAGTTGAGGTGGCAGCGGTCAAGCAGGCGGTCGTACTCCACCTGGGGCAGGAAGGGCAGAGCGGCGAGCCTGAGGCGGCCGGTCGCCATGGTTGCCCCCGTGGCGAATGGCGCGCCGAGCCAGTCGGCCACCTGCATGCGCGGCAGGCCGTCGGCGACGTGACAGACGATGTGCTGAGCGCCGTCGCGCCAGCAGTCGAGCAGCGCAGGCAGTTGTGCATTGGCGTAGCAGAACAGCGAAACCTCCAGGCTTGCACCAAAAGTCGGCTCTGGCGGGACGGCGTCAGCCGGATTCGCGGCCAACATGGGGACGGCGTAATCCCGCTCGCGCAGCAAGCCGCCCGTGCCGGGTGCGAAGCCGGGGAAGAAAAAGTATTTCTGCAGCCCCGCCTGCGGCGAGGGCAGGCCGTGGCAGCCCGCCACCCAGTCTTCGGCCGACAGGTATTCGAGGTTGAGCCAAACCGGCTGCCGCGGCATGGCCGCCATCGCCGCGACGTAGCGCGCCGGCAGGGTGCAGCCGAAGGCTTCGATGACTACCCGGGCCGGCTTTACAGCCGCGAAATCGCCTGCCCAGCGAAGCACCTCGATGGGCAATCCGGCCGGCAACCCGGCATGCTCGGGCGCCAGCGCGGCGATGGGCGCCGGATCGTCGATCCACAGCCGCACCGCCCAGCCCTGTTCTTCAGTCAGCTGGCGCGCCAGGCGCCAGCACACCCCGGCATCGCCAAGGTTGTCGATGACGGCGCAGAAAATGTCGCAAGAAACGGCGGAAGCGGGTCTCACGCGGCTTCGGCGGTCATGAATGAAGCCGCCTGGCTGAAACCGTCCGCTTGCGAGCAGAGCGGTTCGAGCCGATTTCAGGAGGGTAAGGTGGAGCGTTCATGATTTCCTTGTGGCGGGTGCCTGAGTGCTTGCGTCATATCCTACTCATCGCGGCCTAAAGGTATGAAACTCACCGGCGCTGCGCAGCCTCATCGACGTCAACGCCGCAGGCCTCAATCTGATGGTG
>CAYYHO010000409.1:0-1778 GCA_964471725.1 uncultured Methyloversatilis sp.
CCAGAACTGCACCGGCGTCGCCAGCGCGAACTGCAGCCAGCGCGGCAAGATGTCAACGTGGGCGGCATGACCCTCCAAGCTGAACATGAAGGGCATCTGGGCGACCAGGGGAAAGGTCAGCGCCAGCGCGATCCAGAAGCGCTTCACCTCGGCACGGTAGGCGGCCTGCTTGCGCGCCTTTTCCGCGTCGCGCGTGTCGGCGGTCGAGCGGCTCGCCGTGAAGCCGGTCTTGACGATGGTGGCGATCAGCTTGTCGACATCCGCCTGGGCGGCATCGAAGCGGATCAGCGCCCGTTCGGCGGGCAGATTCACCGTCGCCTCGACGCCCTGCAGCTTGTTGAGCTGCCGTTCGATGCGCGCCGAGCAGGCGGCACAGGTCATGCCGCCGATGGCGAGTTCGACAACCTGGCTTTCGGCTTGGGGCGCGTTCATGTCACTTCGACTTATTCGAAGTTGATCGGTTCGGGTTTTTCGGTCGGCCGCTGCTCGTTGTTCCAGACTTCGAAACCGCCGTTCATCGAAACCACGTTGCTGTAGCCGATCTTCTGCAACTGCACGGCCGACAGCGCGGCGCGGCCGCTGGTGCGGCAGTAGATCAAAAAGGCGCCGTTCTTGTCGGCGCACTCGGGCACCATGCCGATCTTGAATTCCAGCACGCCGCGCGGAATGTTGATCGCGCCGGGCAGGTGGCTGGCGACATATTCGTCGTACTCGCGGACATCGATGATGACGCGCTTGCCGAGTTGCTGCTGGGCTTCGGCGGTGCCGATTTCCTTGATCTGGGCCTTGGCCTCGACGACCAGTTCGTGGGGGGTCATGGACATGCGAATCTCTCCGTTGGTTTTTATATATCAGGAAACGCTGATTATCCCACGCCAGACATTGAACAGGCCATACAGCCCATACGCCATCACCAGCAGCCCGGCAGCGGTGCGGGTTGCCCGCGCCTGGGCGAAACGGCGGAAGCGCGCGAGCAGCAGGCCCGCGAGCAGCAGGTTGGGCAGGGTGCCGAGCCCGAAGGCCAGCATCAGCAAGGCGCCGTCCCGGGCCGAGCCGCTCGCCAGCGCGGTGGCCAACGCACTGTAGACCAGCCCGCAGGGCAGCCAGCCCCAGACGCAGCCGAGCGGCAGCGCCTGGGCCACGCCCCGCACCGGCAGGAACCGGCCCGTGATCGGCTGGATGCGCCGCCAGACCGCCTGCCCGGCCCTTTCGACAAACGCCAGCGCCTGCGTCGCACCGAGCAGGTAGAAGCCGAGCGCCACCAGCATCAGGCTGGCCAGCACATACAAGGCACGCTGCCAGGGCAGCAGGTTGCCGGCCAGATGGCCGAGCGCCCCGACGATCAGGCCGGCCAGCACGTAGCTGGCGATGCGTCCGAGGTTGTAGGCGAGATGGAGGGTCAGGGGCGACCTGCCCGTTGCCGTCTGCAGGCTGAGGGCCCCGACGATGCCGCCGCACATGCCGGCACAGTGGCCGCCGCCGAGCAGGCCGACGATGAAGAGCGCGAGCAGGCTGTTGTCAGGCATCGGTCAGGCTTCGGAAGAATGGCTGAGGAGCGCAAATGCGCCGTCCTGCCAGCGCCGACTTTTTCCAGCGGCTCAAATGACTTTCGAGTAGCGCACGCGCTCGCGCTCGGAGCGCAGGTAGCGGTCGAACACCATGGCGATGACGCGCACCAGGATGCGCCCGCGCGGCTGCACGGTGATCCACTGCTCGTCGATGGTCAGCAGGCCGGCCTGCTCCATTTCGCGCAGGTCGCTCAACTCGGCGGCGAAGTA
>CAYYHO010000410.1:0-1750 GCA_964471725.1 uncultured Methyloversatilis sp.
GCTGCGCATCGAGCCTCGCGAACCGAGTTCTGGGTATGAGTTTGTCAACGGCATTGTCGGCGGCGTTATCCCCAAGGAATACATTCCCGCCGTCGACAAGGGCATCCGGGATGCCCTGCTGAACGGCGTCATGGCGGGCTTTCCGATGGTCGACATCAAGGTCGAGCTGGTTCATGGCTCCTACCACGAAGTCGACTCCTCGGAGCAGGCTTTTTACATCGCCGGCTCCATGGCCGTGAAGGAAGCCTGCCATAAGGCGTCGCCGGTTTTGCTTGAGCCCATCATGTTCGTCGAGGTGCTCACTCCCGACGACTACATGGGTGATGTCATGGGTGACCTGAACGGCCGCCGCGGCCGTATTGTCAGCCTCGAAATGCGGCACGGGATGCAGATCATCCGTGCGCATGTGCCGCTGAGCAGCATGTTCGGGTATGCGACGGATCTGCGTTCCAGGACTCAGGGTCGAGCCACCTACACCATGATGTTTGACCACTACGATCGGGTCCCCGCGAGTCTTGCCGAGGAATTGACCAAGAAATGAGAATGGAGATGAACGATGGCCAAGCAGAAATTTGAGAGAAAGAAGCCGCACGTGAATATTGGGACGATTGGTCACATCGACCATGGCAAGACGACACTGACGGCAGCGATCACGAAGATAGCGAGCATGAAGGGTGGCGGAGCGTTCGTGGCGTTCGACGAGATCGACAAGGCTCCGGAAGAGAAGGAGCGCGGCATCACGATCGCGACGGCCCATGTTGAATACGAGACCGCCAAGCGGCACTATGCGCATGTGGATTGTCCCGGTCACGCGGACTACATCAAGAACATGATCACGGGCGCGGCGCAGATGGACGGCGCGATCATCGTGGTTGCGGCGACGGATGGTCCGATGCCTCAGACGCGTGAGCACATTCTTCTGGCCCGTCAGGTGGGGGTGCCATACCTGGTGGTCTTCCTGAACAAGGTTGACCTTGTGGACGACGAGGAGCTGATTGAGCTGGTGGACATGGAAGTTCGCGAGCTTTTGTCGAAGTATGAATTTCCAGGCGACGATGTTCCTGTTGTCCGCGGTTCTGCGCTGAAGGCCCTGGAGTGCGAGAGCGCGGACGCCGAGGATGCGAAGTGCATTCTTGAGCTTTTGGACGCGTGTGACAATTATATTCCCGAGCCAGTTCGCGAGACGGACAAGCCGTTTTTGATGCCGATCGAGGACGTGTTCTCTATTTCGGGTCGTGGAACGGTTGTGACGGGTCGCGTGGAGCGCGGCATTGTGCGCGTGGGCGAGGAAGTGGAGATTGTCGGCATCAGCGAGACGCGCAAGACGACGTGCACGGGCGTTGAGATGTTCCGCAAGCTTCTGGACGAGGGGCAGGCGGGTGACAATATTGGTGCGTTGCTGCGCGGAGTGAAGCGAGACGAGGTTGAGCGGGGTCAGGTGTTGGCCAAGCCGGGCTCGATCACGCCGCACACGAAGTTTTCGGCGGAGGTGTACGTGTTGAGCAAGGAGGAGGGTGGCCGTCACACTCCGTTCTTCTCTGGTTACCGTCCGCAGTTTTATTTCCGTACGACGGACATCACTGGGGTGGTGACGTTGAACGAGGGTGTTGAAATGATCATGCCCGGGGACAATACGACGTTCCACGTGCATCTGATCAACCCGATCGCCATGGAGAAGGGTCTGCGCTTCGCCATCCGCGAAGGCGGCCGGACCGTGGGCGCTGGTGTCGTTTCCGAAATTCAGGAGTAA
>CAYYHO010000411.1:0-1748 GCA_964471725.1 uncultured Methyloversatilis sp.
TACGACGCCATGGTGCGCGTCGCCCAGGACTTCTCGCTGCGCTATCCGCTCGTCGACGGCCAGGGCAACTTCGGCTCGCGCGACGGCGACGGCGCGGCGGCGATGCGCTACACCGAATGCCGCCTGACGCCGATCGCCGAACTGCTGCTGGCCGAGATCGACAAGGGCACCGTGGACTTCGTGCCCAACTACGACGGCACGATGACCGAGCCCTCGCTTCTGCCCGCCCGCCTGCCCTTCGTGCTGCTCAACGGCGCCGCCGGCATCGCCGTGGGGATGGCCACCGAGATCCCGCCGCACAATCTGCGCGAGGTCGCTGAAGCGCTTAAGTTGGTGATCCGCAAGCCGACCGTGCAGCTCGACGAACTGCTCGCCGTCCTGCCTGGCCCGGATTTTCCCGGCGGCGGCCAGATCATCTCCACGCCCGCCGACATCCGCGCCGCTTACGAAACGGGCCGCGGCAGCATCCGCATGCGCTGCCGCTGGCGCATCGAGGACCTGGCGCGCGGGCAGTGGCGCGTCATCGTCCAGGAACTGCCGCACGGCGTCTCCACCGCACAGGTGCTCTCGGAGATCGAGGCCGTCACCAACCCGCAGCCCAAGAGTACCGTGGCGGGCAAGAAGGACGTCTCGCAGGAACAGAAGAACCTCAAGCAGGCGATGCTCGCAGTGCTCGACGCCGTGCGCGACGAGTCGAACGAAAAGGAACCCGTGCGCATCGTGCTGGAGCCGCGCACTTCGAAGGTACCGCAGGACGAATTCATGGCCGTGCTGCTCGCGCGCACCAGCCTCGAAGCCAACGTCTCGGTCAACATGACCATGATCGGCACCGACGGCCGGCCGGCGCAGAAGCCGCTGCTGGCGATGCTGCACGAGTGGATAGCGTTCCGCCACGCCACGGTCGAGCGCAGGAGCGCGCACCGACTCGGCGAAGTCGAGCGCCGCCTGCACATCCTCGCCGGCCGCATGCTGGCCTTCCTTTCGATCAACAAGATCATCAGGACGATCCGCGAGGCCGATGAACCCAAGGCCGAGCTGATGCGCAAGTTCAAGCTCTCGGAAATCCAGGCCGAAGACATCCTCGAAATCCGCCTGCGCCAGCTGGCGCGCCTCGAAGGCATCAGGATCGAGCAGGAGCAGAAGGCGCTGGAGGAGGAAGCCGGCCAGCTGCGCCACATCCTCGACGATCGCAAGGAACTGACCAAGCTGGTCGTGCGCGAGATCACCGAGGACGCGAAGAAATACGGCGATTTAACAAAAGATGCGCGCCGCACCCTGATCGAGGCCGTCGCCCCGGTCAGCACCGCCGAAGTGGCGATCCCCGACGAGCCGGTGACCGTCATCGTCTCGAAGAACGGCTGGGTGCGCACGCGCCAGGGCCACGGCATCGACCCGAACAGCATCGCTTACAAGACCGGCGACTTCCCGTATCTGGTGCAGGAATCGCGCACCGTCTGGCCACTGGTGGTCATCGACAGCAATGGCCGGGCCTACAGCGTGCGCGTCGCCGACCTGCCGGGCGGCCGCGGCGACGGCGCCCCGCTCGCTACCCTTGTCGACTTCCAGGACGGCGGCAAGCTCGCCCAGGCCTTCACCGACGCGCCCGAGGCGCAGTACCTGTTCGCCAACTCCGGCGGCTACGGCTTCGTCGCGAGCATCGCCGACCTCGTTTCGCGCAACCGCGCCGGCAAGGCGTTCATGTCGCTGGACAAGGGCGAAAAGCCGCTGATTCCCACAAAAGTCGGCGC
>CAYYHO010000412.1:0-1741 GCA_964471725.1 uncultured Methyloversatilis sp.
CAGCTTGAACGGGGGCTCCCCGTAACAGACGCGCGCAGCGCGCACGAAATAACCCCCCGCGAGGGGGGCGAAGGGGGGCGGGTGTCATATCGGCCGATTCTCGTCATGCTCCACCGCCCGGTACTGCGGCAGCAGCAGCACGTAGTTGAGCGGATGCCAGAGCAGCACGGCGACGAAGCTGGAAAGGAAATACAGCAGGCCGGGAAATTCCGCACCGGTGACCAGACGGGTCACCAGCATGATCAGCTGGGCGCCGAGCAGCAGGGGCAGGACGTGCAGCGCCTGCTGGGCGAGCGGGAACCAGAGGATGCGCCGCGACAGGGAGCCGGCGGCGAAGGCGAGCAGCACATAGGCGAGCGCATGCTGGCCCATCACACTGGCATTGGCGACATCCATCAGCAAGCCGAAAAGGAACCCCGCCCCCATGCCCACCTTGAGCGGCTGGTGGATGCACCAGAAGGCCAGCACCAGCGCCAGCCAGTCGGGAATCCCCGGCAGGCGGCCGAAGGGGATCAGGTTCAGCATCAGCGCCGCGCACAGCGACAGGAAGATGAACCAGCCGCGCGCCGGCAGCAGGATGCGACGGGATGAATGGGTGGGCTGGATCATGATGTCAGCGCCGGGCCGCCCCAAGAGGACATCCGCCCCCCGTGGGGGGCAGCGAGTCGGGTTTGCGAGCGTGGGGGGCTATCATTTTGCTAACTTTTCATTTTGCCAACTTGCGGCTCTTGGCGGGTTTCCTGGCGGGTTCCTTGGGTTCTTCGGGCAGTTCCGGCGCGACGCGCTTGCCGAGCACCAGCACCTGGCCATGGCGTTCGACACCGGCAAGCGGAGAACATTCAATGCGCGCGAAGGAAAACGAATTGTCGCGGTCGATGCTGAGGACGCGCGCCACCGGCAGGCCGGCGAGATAAACGCCGTCAAGGCCCGAGGTCACCAGCGTGTCGCCCGGCTGCACGTCGGCATTGGCGGGCAGGAACTTGAGCTCCATGGCGCCGCTGCCAGCCCCCGCCAGCACGGCGCGCAGGCCGTTGCGCGCCACCTGCACGGGAATCATCTGGTTCTTGTCGGTCAGCAGGGTAACCTCGCTGGTGAGCGGGAAGGTACGGGTCACCTGGCCGAGCACACCGAGGTCGTCGATCACCGACTGGCCGGCTTCGACGCCATGCGTCAGGCCGCGGTTGATGATGATGCGGCGGACGAACGGGTCGCGCGCGGCATAGAGGATTTCGGCGGCCTGGACGGGCACGGCCAGCCGTTCCTGCATCGCCAGCAGGGCGCGCAGGCGGCGGTTTTCGTCTTCGAGATGCGCCTGGCGCAGCAGCAGGTTGGCCTGCGCCAGCTGGCGCTGGCGCAGTTCACTGTTTTCCTGCTGCAGGCTGGCGAGGTTGGAGAAGTAGTTGCCCGCCTCGCCAGCGCCCTCGACCGGCAGCAGCACGGCCTTTTGCAGCGGCCAGAGCACGGTGGCGACGGCCACGCGCGCCATGTCGAGCGTGCGGAAGCGCAGGTCGGCGACCAGCAGCAGCACGGCGAGGACAATGAAGAAGGCCAGCCGCGCAAGCGGGGCCGGCCCCCGCTTGAAGAAGGGTGGCGGCGTGTGGCCAGTGTGGTGGCCGGCAACGGACATCAAGGCGGCATTTCTCCCCCGGAGCGCAAATGGCAATGTGACAATGAATGCGCGCGGCGCACGCTGCTGCGTGCGCCATCATCGCCGGGCCGGAGTCTATTCGTTGGCGAAAAT
>CAYYHO010000413.1:0-1735 GCA_964471725.1 uncultured Methyloversatilis sp.
CCGTCGTCGACGACGGTCACGCCCCTGGCGGCGACGCGCTCGCCGATGCGGCCGGCGAAGGCGGAGCTGCCCTTGCGGTTGAAATCGCCTTCGAGGCCGTGGCCGATGGCTTCGTGGAGCAGGATGCCCGGCCAGCCGTTGCCGAGCACCACGGTCATCTCGCCGGCCGGCGCGGGGCGCGCCGCCAGGTTGGTGGCGGCCTGGTGCACGGCCAGGCGCGCATACTCGGCGAGCGCCGCGTCGCTGAAGTAGCCGTAGTCGAAGCGGCCGCCGCCGCCGGCCGAACCCTGCTCGCGGCGGCCGTGTTCTTCGAGGATCACCGTCACCGACACGCGCGCCAGCGGCCGCACGTCGGCGGCCTGGTGGCCATCGGAACGCGCCACCAGCACGGTTTCCCAGCTGCCGGCGATGTGCGCCATGACCTGCGAAACGCGCGGATCGAGGGCGCGGGCGAATTGTTCCAGGCGTTCCAGCAGGGCCACCTTGGCGGCATCGGGCAGCGAGGCGAGCGGATCGCTGCCGGCATACAGCGCCGGCAGGCTGCGTCCGGTAAGCAAGGGGGCGCAGCCTGCCCCCCCCTGGGCGCCGATCGCGCGCGTCGCGCGTGCCGCACCCAGCAGGGCCGGCAGGCTGATCTCGTCGGAATAGGCGAAGGCGGTCTTCTCGCCGCTCATGGCGCGCACGCCGACGCCCTGCTCGATGTTGAAGCTGCCCGACTTGACGATGCCCTCCTCCAGGCTCCAGGCCTCGGAACGCGCGAACTGGAAATAGAGGTCGGCGGCATCCAGCCGGTGGCCGAAGAGTTCGCCAAAGACGCCGGAAAGCTTCGTGCCGTCCAGTTCGTAGGGCGCCAGCAGATGCTGCTCGGCAGTCTTGAACAGAGTCTCGGGGGTCGCTGCGGTTTCTGTGGTCATGGGCTCGTCATTGTTGGGGTGGGGCATCGCCAGGCGGTATCCGGTCGGCATACGCCGTCATTATTCTTACGCGGCGGTCCGGCTGGCGCCGTCCGGCCAGCACCGACTTTTCCCTGGGAGTTTACAGCCTGCGATGCCTCAGCGCCGGCAGGCTCTCCCTGGTTTCGGCAATCCGCGCCGGATCGAGTTCCGCCACGATGACGCCCTCGCCCTTGTCGAGACGGGCGAGCACCGTGCCCCAGGGGTCGACGATCATGCTGTTGCCATGCGTCATGCGGCCGCCGGGATGGCGCCCGCCCTGCGCCGCCGCCAGCACGTAGCACTGGTTCTCGATGGCGCGGGCGCGCAGCAGCACTTCCCAGTGGGCGCGGCCGGTGGTGTCGGTAAAAGCCGCCGGCAGCACGAGCAGGTCGATCGGGTTTGGCAAGCGAGCCAGGGCGCGAAACTGTTCGGGAAAGCGCAGGTCGTAGCAGATGCCGAGGCCCACCCGCAACGCCAGCGCATCCATCTGCGCGCTGAAGGCTGCCGGCGTCGGCGCGCCCGCCTCGATGATTTCCGCCTCGTCGTAGGCTTCCGCGCCTTTTCTGAAGCCGAACAGGTGGATCTTGTCGTAGCGCGCCACCCGGCGTCCGGCCGGATCGAACACCAGGCTGCTGTTGCGGAATTTGAGCGGGTCGTCCGCCAGCAGCGGCAGCGAGCCGCCGACGATCCACAGGCCATGCCGCACCGCCAGTTCGGCGAGCAGGTCCTGGATCGGGCCGCTGCCCTCCGTCTCGCGCGTTGCCAGCCGGGTCGCCGGGCTGGCCTCGATGATCGGGAAG
>CAYYHO010000414.1:0-1733 GCA_964471725.1 uncultured Methyloversatilis sp.
CTCTTTAGCCGCGATCGATTTTGCCACATTCGCTATAATGGCTGGAGCAATTTTCGGAGGCGCTCCGACAAAGAAGTGGGCATGGTTTGGGGCTATGCCAAGGCGGTGGAAATCGAAATCATGGGCATTGCGGATTTTCTTAATAGTTTGTGAGCTAAAAATTGCTTAATTGCTTTATTTAACAAATGCTTGTGATATTTGACTTCCCAAACCAGGTGGCGCCTGATTTGGTAGCGTGCTTGTGCGCTAGACTTGATATTCATGGGCATATTATATACCGCCTTGGTTCTATGTCCACTTCTTGTCGTCGCACTCCTTAATTACTCCAGTGCCCTATCCATCCGAGGGGCAGAACCCCTCGGATGTTCGGACTTTATGACAAATGCAAGTATGAGCCGCAAGATTATTGCGGACTTCTAAGGTGCGGCGCTTGTGGAAGGTCCATAACTGGCGAATACAAGGTTAAAACGCAAAAAACGGAACACAACATTTTTATACTTACTATCATTGCACGAAAAAACACAAAAACTTTAAATATCCCGAACCCTGTATTCGCCAAGAGGAATTAGACGAACAAATTTCCTCTCTGCTTCAAAAACTTTCTTTGCCATCGGATTGGGCAGAATACTTAAACCAAAAACTTGAAAAAGACAAAACGGAAACCGCCCAATCTTCTGCCGCTTTTGTTCAAGAAAGCAAAAGTAAAATTGAGGAAATTCAAATTAAACTCCAGCGACTTCTCGATGGGTATTTGGAGTAGGATATTGAAAGAGAAATCTACCGCCAAGAAAAACAAACTCCTTTTAGAAAAGAAGTCGCTGGAGGAGAAAATGATGCGGATTGAACAAAAACAAAATGAATGACTCAAGCCGATAAAAGATTGGATAAAAGTCGCTTCAAACCTCGTCAAAATCGCAATGGATAGCAATCTTTTAGAGAAAAAAGTTGCTGCCAAAGAAATCTTTGGCTCGAATCTGCGCTTGGCGAGCCGCAAAATCAATGGGCGGCGCTCTGCGCCACCCAAAAAATGGCTTTGGAAAAATCGGAAAGTTTAATTCTGGTGGGTCGTATAGGAATCGAACCTATAACCTTATCCTTAAGAGGGATCTGCTCTACCAATTGAGCTAACGACCCGAATTTTTCTAAACCAGTAGCTGGGGTGGGAATTGAACCCACGACCTTGGCGTTATGAGTGCCACGCTCTTACCAACTGAGCTACCCAGCCGAAATTAAATAAAATTTGCGTACTACGAAATATGCTTTATGCTTCCGTTATGATTCGAGCCAGCATTTTTTAACTCGACTAACCTGCCGAAGCCGTGCATTTGTTTGACAAAATCCGAACTTTTTTGAACGGAACTGATGACGCACTTCGTGCGACCAAATCAATCGGCAAAATTCATGAAAGTTTAATACTGGTGCTCTATTCTGAAAATAGTTCGAACATTTTTCGCCGCCTGATTTGTGTGGCTCGTCCCGCAAGCGGGGCTCGCCGCAAACTTTGACAATTTCAAGTTTTTCTAGGGGTTAATTATAATTCATTTCAGAAAATTTTTTCAATTCAATTCGCCGAGCCCGCCGAAGCGGGCGAGGCGAATTTGACAATTCCTCGCTGGTGCAGGATACTTGAATTAGTGCGAACCTCCTTCGAGGAGGCGAAAACCGCAAAAGAGCCCGACCGAACGAAGTTCGCAGAAATGCTGTCATTCGTCGAACGAGGAAAAGCAGATGGT
>CAYYHO010000415.1:0-1729 GCA_964471725.1 uncultured Methyloversatilis sp.
GGTCCTGGCGGACCGCCTTCGCCTGCGACGGCTTCTCCTGCTTTATCAGCCGAAAAGCGAAATCGGGGGCTTCCGGGAGCTGGAAAAGGCAATTTCGGAACGCAAGGAAGCCCTCTATCACAACGAGCCCGCAATAGAGGAAGAGGCTTTCCCCGCCAGGGGAGGAGCGGGCCCCCTGAAGAAGGCGGCCGCATGGATTACCGTCATCGCCGCCCTGGCGGTAACGACACTTCTGTTGATGGGACATCTGAAAACCTGGAGGGAGGACCGGGAACGGGAAGCCCTGCGGCGCGCTGAACGTGAGAAGAAGGAGCTTGAGTCCAGGTATACCTTCTCCGTGTCTGCCCATGACGTATTCATGTACGCCAACGAGGTGGCGGTGAAAAACGGCTACAGGAAAATCACCTTCCAGGGCCTGAAGGAAAAAAACCCGAACTGGATCTACCCGGGCAACCGGTTCCGCCTCGACGACGGAGCTATTGTCACCGTAAAAGAGGGAGACACCCTCTGGGAGATAGCGCGGCTCAAGCTCATGGAGAAGAATTTTCTTTTCTACAAAGCGGCCGATGCCGCCATCGAAAAACAGCGAAGGGGACAGCCCTGCGGGGAGGACCTTAAAAGGGCGGCAGAGCACGCCTTCAGCCCCGAACACCGCGCCCTGATGGAAAGTCTGAACAAAAAGAGCGACAATGGACCAGAAAAGTAATCTTCCCTGCTACGTCGAACCGGTTGAAATAGAGATCTATCTCAAAAAAGCGGGCAAGGTACGCACTATCATCAAGGACCTGAAAATTCCCCTCGTTGAGGTGGAACCGGAAAACAAGCACAGCAAAAAAATATTCGGCCATTTCAGCGAAAAGGACGAGCCCATCGACCTCATGGAGGTGATGAATATGTTTCCCGAGTACATGACTATAATTTTCGACTCCTACTACCAGCACACCGCTCTCTTTGAGAAGCTGAGCATGCACTTTAAATCGGGAATGGGAGGCAGTGTGGACTCCTGGCGCCAGGCCCTGTATTTTGTCGAACTGCTTATGAAGTACGAGCCCACCATCGCATCGTCCAACTACCTCGGCGACTTCCAGACCCATAACCTGAATTACCTCATTCGCAGGCTGAACTCCCTGGAACAGAACTTTCTTCTTGAGGATTCCACCGTGGCCTATCTTCTCAAGCGCCATTATAAGTCCCTGGAAGGAACACCGAGGGACAGGGAATTCGACAAGCTTGTGGAGCTATGGCAGTACAATATCAAGGAGAAGGAAATGAGATACTGAACGCATGTGTATATGTTGCTATTTCGTTAATATAACCATGTTTTTCCTTAATTAAGACTGAAAAAAACCGACCCAACACCGATTCTATCAACCTGAAACCCCTTTTTAACCTGAATTTAACACCATGGAAACAATCCTGAGTAAATTTGTATTTACTCCTCATATATGTCAGATTAGTCTTGCTGTAATATGAGTGATGAATAAAACACCGGATACTTTCAGCCGGCGTGAAAAACAAGGAGGCACCATGCACAAACGGGAAATCTTATTAGCGGCGGAAAGAAATATCGTCTACGCGCCGGAAAACGGCAGGCCGGTATCCGCGTATTTCGGGGAAAACACCTTCAGCCAGAAAATTATGAGGGAACGCATGCCCCTGGAGGCCTATGAGTCCCTGCAGGAAGCGTTCAATAAAAAGCGAAAAATCGATATTACCCTGGCGAATATCG
>CAYYHO010000416.1:0-722 GCA_964471725.1 uncultured Methyloversatilis sp.
TCTACTTGGCGGCTGCCTTTCGCGGCGCGGCCTTGCGCACGGCCGCCTTCCTGGGGGCTGCCGCCTTGCGTGCCGGCGAGGCCTTCTTGGCCGAGGGCTTCTTCGCCGGGGCCAGTTTCTCGGCCGCCGCCTGGTTGACCTTGAGCGCGGTGCGCTTGACGGCCTTCTTGGCTGCGGCGATTTCCTTCGTCACGGTCTTCCTGGCCGAAGCCAGCTTGCGCGCCGCGGACTTGCGCACCGAGGCCGACTCGGCCTTGGCCTTGCTTTCGGCGCCGGCCACGGCCTTCCTGATGCTGCGCTCGGCCTTCTGGGCGCTGCTGGACAGCTGTCGCTTGGCCTGGTCGCGCCGGCTCGCCACGGCTTTCCTTGCCTGGGCCAGCTTCTTGGAGGCGGCGTCGGCCACCTCTTCGACCTTGTGTCCCAGCGCCTCGCGCATTTCCCTGGCGGCGGCGAGCAGATCCTTGCGGGCCTTGGCGACGGTGGGGGCGGTCTTGCGCGATGGGCTCATGGGTGTGTCCTCGAGTCAGTGGTGATCCCCGGCGTGCCCGGTGATCAGGGCCGCGCACGACGGCGCTGCAACGCAGTCGAGGCGTAATGTAGCGGCGTGTGGCACGTGCAATGGCGTCGGATCGCGCACGGTGTCCGACCGGTGCAACACCGCGCGGGCGCAGCCCATCGCGCCACCGCTTCCGTCGACGGCGGCCTACGCAGGAGGTGACTTC
>CAYYHO010000416.1:732-1724 GCA_964471725.1 uncultured Methyloversatilis sp.
CGGGGATGGGCGCCAAGGCAAGGTCAACGCGCGGCCGTCCTTGTCAGACGCTCGTGGACTTCGCCAGCAGTTCGAAATGCTCGACTTGCGGCAGCTGCGCGAAGAACGGACCCACGATGGCGCGCCACTGCCCGAACGCGGGCGAGCCGCGAAAGCCCACCGTGTGGTCTTCCAGCGTGTCCCAGAAGATCATCAGCAGGTAGCGCTCGGGCGACTCGACGCCCTTGTTGATCTTGTAGCCGCGAAAGCCCTTGGCGTGGCGGATCACGGTCTCGAGGCCGTGCACGATGGCGGTGTCGAACTCGGCCTGGCGGCCGGGGGTGATGCGGATGTCGGCGAGTTCGAGAATCATGCAGCGTTCCTTCGGGCGGTGTCGGTGTCGAAGGAAACGCCGGGCCGCCCCAAGTTTCCTTGCGCCCCCACGGGGGGCCGGGCCGGGCTTGCCCGGTCCTCGGGGGTCAGATTAAACGCCAAGATAGCCGGCCAGCGCGGCGTCGCCCGCAATGGCCTCGGAGCGGCCGGCCATCACGACCTGGCCCTTCTGGAGCACCACGGCGCGGTCCGATCGGGTGAGGACCTTGCGCCAGTCGCGATCGACGATCAGCGTGGCGATGCCGCTGGCGCGAATCTCGCCGATCACGCGCCAGATCTCGGCCACGATCAGCGGTGCCAGGCCTTCGGTGGCCTCGTCGAGGATGATCAGCTCGGGGTTGGTCATCAGCGCGCGGCCGATCGACAGCATCTGCTGTTCGCCGCCCGACAGCTGCGCGCCCAGGTGGCCCAGGCGCTCGTGCAGCCGCGGGAAGGTCTTCATCACGCGCTCGAAGCTCCAGTCCGCACGGCCGTGGCGGCCGGCGCGGGCAGCCATGACCAGGTTCTCGCGCACGCTGAGGTTGGGGAACACGCCGCGCCCCTCGGGCACGTAGGCCACGCCCAGGCGCGCCACCTCGTGCGGCCGCGCGCGCGAGCAGTCCTGGCCGAAGAAGGCGATG
>CAYYHO010000417.1:0-1712 GCA_964471725.1 uncultured Methyloversatilis sp.
CCGGCAGCAGATTGTTGATGGTGACGTTGTGCAGCACCGTCTTGCGCGCGAGACCGGCGACGAAGCCGGTGAGGCCCGAGCGGGCGCCGTTGGAGAGACCGAGCACGTCGATGGGCGCCTTGACCGCGCCGGAGGTGATGTTGACGATGCGGCCGAACCGGCGCGCGATCATGCCGTCGACGGTGGCCTTGATGAGTTCGATCGGCGTCAGCATGTTGGCGTCGAGCGCCTTGATCCAGTCGTCGCGCGACCATTCCCTGAAATCGCCGGGCGGCGGGCCGCCGGCGTTATTGACGAGGATGTCCGGCTGCGGACAGGCGGCGAGCGCCGCGGCGCGGCCTTCCGGCGTGGCGATGTCGGCGGCGACGGTATTGATCGTCGTGCCGGCGGGGGCGGCGGCGCGCAGTTCCGCCGCCGTCGCTTCGAGCGCCTCGCGGCCGCGTGCGACGATGGTGACGTTGACGCCCTCGGCGGCCAGCGCCAGCGCACAGCCGCGGCCGAGTCCCTTGCTGGCGGCGCACACCAGTGCGTTCTTGCCGTGTATGCCCAAATCCATTTGCCTACTCCCTTGGTTTAGTTTTCGTCATGACGCATGCAAAATGGTTGCGATGCGAATGGTTCAATTCTCCAGCTTCATCAATCTGAGCCCAGGCAGGCCGGCGAAATCGTCGATGTTCAGGGTAAGCAGGGCATGGCCATGCTCGATCGCCTGGGCGGCTATCCACAGGTCGTTATAGCGCGGGCGCGGGGAGCGTCCCGATTGCCTGACGGCAGCGGAGAGCACCCCGAATGCCGCAGCCGTGCGCGCGGTGACCTGCAGGGCCGGCGCTTGCTCCACCTGGCGCAGGCTGGCGGCGCGGTGGGCGCGTTCGTTGGGGGAAACGCAAGACTCGACACCGTAGGCAAGTTCGCCCAATGAAATCACCGAAACGTAGACGGGCAATTCGCCGCAGGCGGCGATGATGGACTGACGGTCGAGGCGTCCGGCCGCCAGCCCTACCCAGATGCAACTGTCGAAGATTACGCCCATGGGTCGCGCAGGTTTTCGTCGAAAGCCTTGCGGCTTTCGGCAAGCCAGGCAGCGGCCTGGGCGGCCGTCAGCATCGTCTGCACACCGGCCAGCGCCTGGGCGGCAGTCATGGTGGCTTCGGATGGCACGATCCTGGCGACGACGACGTGGTTGCGTTCGACGATGACGGATTCGCCCTGGCTGGCCACCCTGTCGAGAATCTTGCGCGTATGCCGGGCGAGGTCGGTTGCGGTAATGGTCTGGGAAACGGTCTGCAAGATATTATTTGTAAAATACGTAATGATGCAAATTATGCGCTGAATAAATGAGCTTGTCCAGACTGGCCTGAGGATTTTTTCCGGGTTTTGGTCCGAGCCGCGCCGATTTTCAGCGCAAAATTCGGCATGCCCCGTCCGACCTACATCCGCCCGCTGAACCTCAAACAGGGCCGCATCGACATGAGCCACGGCGCCGGCGGGCGCGCGGGCGCCCAGCTGGTCGAGGAGCTGTTCCTGCGCCATCTGGATAACGACTGGCTGCGTCAGGGCGACGACGGCGCCGTCCTGCCAGCGCCGAATTTTTCCGGACGCATCGTCGTCAGCACCGACAGCCATGTGGTGTCGCCGCTGTTCTTCCCCGGCGGCGACATCGGCTGCCTGGCCGTGCATGGCACGATCAACGACGTGGCGATGATGGGCGCGCG
>CAYYHO010000418.1:0-1709 GCA_964471725.1 uncultured Methyloversatilis sp.
GCCGGTCTGCTACGTGCTGCGCGAGAACTGGCTGTCCGATCGCCTGGTGCTGCAGGACGCCGCGCAAAAGGCCGGCCTGCCCGACGTGCTCCAGCCGCTCAGGGTGGCCGGCTGCCGTCTCGCCAGCGCCGACTTTTCCCTCGGCAAGGGCTGGTGGGTGTTCGGCACCGCGCGGCGCAGCTTCGCCGTGCCGACGCGGCTGACGCGCCTCATCGAGGCGCTTGGCGCCGATGCGGAGGCGGACGTGCAACTCGTGCCGGTGACGGTGCTGTGGGGGCGGGCGCCGAAGCAGCAGGATTCGGTGCTGCGCGCGCTGCTGGCCGAATCCTGGCACCGCCGCCATCCGCTCGGTCACTGGCTGGCGGTGATCTTCCACGGCCGCCATACCCACGTCCATTTCGGTCAGCCGCTCTCTTTGCGCGCGTTGATCGAGGATGTATCCGAGCCGGCGCTGGCCGGCAAGAAGTGCGCGCGCGTGCTGCGCGCCCACTTCCGCCGCCAGCGCGAAATCGCCATCGGCCCGGATGTCTCGCACCGCCATACCGAGGTGGAGGTGCTGCTCGACCTGCCCGAGATGCGCGCGGCGATCGCCGCCGCCGTCACGCGCGACCGGCTGACGCCTGAGGCCGCCCGGGCTCTGGCGCGCCGCCATGCGCTGGCGATCGCCTCGGACTATTCCTACGGCGTGGTGCGCGCCGGCGAGATCGTGCTGCACTGGCTGTGGAACCGCCTGTTCGATGGCGTCCAGGTGCGCAACCTCGATGTGCTGACCGGTATCGCATCCGGCCACAGCCTGGTTTACGTGCCCTGCCATCGCAGCCACATCGATTACCTGCTGATGTCCTACGTCATCATGCGCGCCGGGCTGACGCCGCCGCACATCGCGGCGGGCGACAACCTCGACCTGCCGCTGATCGGCGGCGTGCTGCGCCGCGGCGGCGCCTTCTTCCTGCGCCGCAGCTTCAAGGGCGATCCCCTCTATGCCGCGGTGTTCGCCGCCTACCTGCACCGCATGCTGGCGCGCGGTTTCCCGCTCGAGTATTTCATCGAGGGCGGCCGCAGCCGCAGCGGCCGCATGCTGCCGCCCAAGGTCGGCCTGCTGAGCATGACCGTGCAGGGGTTTGTGCGCGGCCACGAGCGGCCGCTGGTGTTCGTGCCGGTGTATCTGGGCTACGAGAAGCTGCCCGAAGGGGCGAGCTTCGTCGACGAACTGAGCGGCCAGCCGAAGCGGCGCGAGTCGCTGTGGGGCGTGTTCTCCTCGGTGCGCATCCTGCGGCGCCATTTCGGCCAGGTCTATGTCAATTTCGGCGAGCCGCTGCGGCTCGCCGACTGGCTCGACGAGCAGCATCCCGGCTGGCGCGATTTCAGTCCCGCCCCTCCCGACCACCAATCGCAAACGTCGCATGCGACCTTCCCCTCGCGGGGAGGTGACGAAGGTTCGTCCGCTGACGCGGACTCCGGGTCGAAGGCTGTCGCCTCCTTGGGGCGGCCCGGCGGAGGCTCCGCGCCCACTCCGGGCGAAGAGCCCGACTGGCTGCGCACCGCGGTCGGCGGCATCGCCAGCGCGCTGGTGCGCCGCATCAATGCCGCCGCGCTGGTGAACCCCGTCAACCTGGTCGGCCTCGCCCTGCTGGCGACGCCGCGAGCGACCGCCGACGCCGAGGCCCTGGCGCGCCAGATCGGGCACCTGCAGGGGCTGCTCGAAGCCG
>CAYYHO010000419.1:0-1707 GCA_964471725.1 uncultured Methyloversatilis sp.
TTTCGTCCGAGGGGCCTGCCGATTTCGAGGCGCGCGTGACCCAGGCGAAAGGGCGCGTGGTGCTGGTGGCGCAGGAAGTCGCACGGCAGGTCGGCGCGATCCTCGCCGAGCATGCCGTCGTGCAGAAAAAGCTGGCGGCCGCGCAGAAAAGCTTCCCGCAGGCTTGCGCGGACATCCAGGCCCAGCTGGACGAGCTGCTGCAGAAGCGCTTCATCGTCGCCACGCCGTTCGAGCGGCTGCAAGCCTTTCCGCGCTACCTCAAGGCGATCGGACTGCGTCTCGACAAGGCAAGGAACGACGCCGGCCGCGATGCGCGCCTGCAGGCGGAGTGGCAGGGCGTCGCGCAGGCCTGGGCGCGCGAGCGCAACGCGCTGCGCAAGGCGGGCCTGAGCGGCCCGCTGGGCGACCCGTTTCTCGAAGAGTTCCGCTGGTTGCTCGAAGAGTTGCGTGTGGCACTATTCGCCCAGGAACTGAAGACGCCGAGCCCGGTGTCGGCGAAACGACTGCTGAAGATGTGGGAAGGAAGATCGAGAACATGACGCAGGCAGATGGACTGCTGCAGCCGGTGATCCGCGCCGCGCGCGACCTGTTGCGCCCCGGCATGCTGTGGCATGCCCTGTGGCCGCCGCTGGCGGCGCTCGCGCTCTGGGCGGGCGTGGCGGTTTTCGCCTGGGTGCCGGTATCGGAATGGGTGTTGGCGCAGCTTTCGGAGTGGTCCTGGCCGAGCTGGCTGGGCGCCTCGCTGGCGCACATCGCGGTGCTGTTCATTTTCGCGCCGCTGGTGTATGTCAGCGCCCTGCTGCTGGTGGCGGTGTTCGCCCTGCCGCGCATGATGGCGATCGTGGCAGCGCGCGATTACCCGGATGTCTCCCGCCGCGGCTCGGCCAGCGCAGCGCTGTGGGGCAGCTTCGCCAACACGCTGGCGGCCGGCGGCATCTTCATCCTCGGCTGGCTGCTGACCCTGCCCCTGCTGCTGATCCCGGGCGCCCTGCTGGTGCTGCCGATCTTCTGGGCCGCCTGGTTGAACCAGCGGGCCTTCCGTTTCGACGCGCTGGCCGAGCATGCGCTGCCCGCCGAGCGCACGGCCCTGTTCAAGCGCGAGCAGACCCGACTGTACCTGGCCGGGCTGATCGGCGCGCTGCTCGCCCATGTGCCGCTGCTCAACCTGCTTTCGCTGGCATTCTCCGCCTTGCTGTTCGTGCATCTGTGCCTCGCGGCGCTACGGCGCTTGCGGAGCGAGCAGGGAGTAACGCTATGAAAACCTATGGCGCCATCATCATCGGCGACGAGATCATGCGCGGCAAGCGCCAGGACAAGCATTTCACCCGGCTCGGCGAACTGCTGCGCGCGCCGGGGCGCGGCCTGCAATTGTCGTGGGCGCTCTACCTCGGCGACGAGCGTGCGCGCCTGGTCGAGACCTTTCGCCGCACGCTGGCGACCGCCGACGTGGTGTTCAGCTTCGGCGGCATCGGCGTGACGCCCGACGATCACACGCGCCAGGCCGCGGCGCTGGCCGCCGGCGTGCCGCTGGAACTGAATGCCGACGCGGAGCGCGAGATTCGCGCACGCATGGCCGAGCTGGGCCAGCCGGTGACGCCGGCGCGCCTGGAACTGGGTACCGTGCCGCGCGGCAGCCGCATCATTCCGAACCCGTTCAACCGCATTCCCGGCTTCTCCTTCGGCGACCATCATTTCCTGCCCGGCTTT
>CAYYHO010000420.1:0-1695 GCA_964471725.1 uncultured Methyloversatilis sp.
CTGTCCGCTCGGCTGGGGCACGGCCTCGCACGAGACGATCAGGATTGCCCGGCTGGCCAAGGAGATCGGCGTCTTCCCGGTGTTCGAGGCCGAGCACGGCGAGATAAAGTCAGTCGTGGCGATACGCCACCCCTTGCCCGTGGAGGAATACCTGAAGCCTCAGAAGCGCTACGCGCACCTGTTCGGCAAGACGCCGCAGGTCGAGGTCATCGCCAAACTGCAGGCGCTGGCCGATCGCAACATCAAGAAGTACGGACTATTGGAAAAAGGCAGTTAACCGCAAAGGACGCAAAGATCGCAAAGTAAACCCGAACATGAATTTCTTTGTGTCCTTTGCGTCCTTTGCGGTAAGAAATTAGGACTTCCCATGGACAAGCCCTTCGCCATCACCCTCGACCCCGGTTCTTCGCTGGCCAACAAGACCGGCTCCTGGCGCACCTTCCGGCCGCAGTATCTGGACCGCCTGCCGCCCTGCAACGCCGCCTGCCCGGCCGGCGAGAACATCCAGGACTGGCTGTTCCATGCCGAAAGCGGCAAATACGAAAAGGCCTGGCGCTCGCTGGTCCAGAACAACCCGCTGCCCGCCATCATGGGCCGCGTCTGCTACCACCCCTGCGAGGGCGCCTGCAACCGCGAGCAGGTGGATACGGCGGTCGGCATCAACTCGGTCGAGCGCTTCCTCGGCGACGAGGCCATCAAGCAGGGCTGGCAGTTTTCCCCGCCCGCCGCCGCCAGCGGCAAGCGCGTGCTGGTCGTCGGTTCCGGTCCCGCCGGCCTCTCCGCCGCCTACCACCTGACGCGCCTCGGCCACAAGGCGGTGATCTACGAAGCCGCCCCGCTGGCCGGCGGCATGATGCGCTTCGGCATTCCCAAGTATCGATTGCCGCGCGCGGTGCTCGACGCCGAAATCCAGCGCCTGGTCGATTTCGGGGTCGAACTGCACCTGCAGACCAAGGTCACCAACGTGCTCGACGCCATGCAGGACGGCTTTGACGCCGTCTTCCTCGGCGTCGGCGCCCACATCGCCAAGCGCGCCTACATCCCTGCCGGCGACGCCGCCAAGGTGCTCGACGCGGTCGCCGTGCTGCGCGACATGGAGGGCCAGCAACCGGAGGAAATGCGGCCGCGCCTCGGTCGCAAGGTGATCGTCTATGGCGGCGGCAACACCGCCCTCGACGTGGCCCGCACCGCCAAGCGGCTTGGCGCCGAAGAGGCCATCATCGTCTATCGCCGCACCCGCGAGAAGATGCCGGCACACCCGTTCGAGGTCGAGGAAGCCCTGCAGGAAGGCATCTCCATCAAGTGGCTGACCACCATCAAGGAAGCCGGAGAGAGCGACATCATGGTCGAGAAGATGGCGCTCGACGACAAGGGCTTCCCGCAGCCGACCGGCGAATTCGAGCGCATCGAGGCCGACTCGGTAGTGCTGGCGCTCGGCCAGGATGCCGACCTGTCCCTGCTCGACAAGGTGCCCGGACTGGTCGTCAACAAGGGCGTGGTCGCGGTTGACAGCGGCATGATGACCGGCCGCCCGGGCATCTTTGCCGGCGGCGACATGGCCGACGGCGATCGCACCGTAACGGTCGCGGTGGGCCACGGCAAGCTGGCCGCGCGCGCCATCGACGTCTGGCTCAGGAGTGGCGGCAGCGAGACCTGGACGCCGCCGCCGCGCCACGAACTCGCCACCTTCGAGCG
>CAYYHO010000421.1:0-1686 GCA_964471725.1 uncultured Methyloversatilis sp.
CGATGCGCGCGCAGGCGAGGATCGCGAAGGTCGCCTCGGCGATCATCGGCATGTAGATCAGTACGCGATCGCCCTTCCTCACGCCAAGCGATTGCATGATCGCCGCCATGCGCATCACCTCGGCCTTGAGTTCGGCGAAGCTGTAGATTTTCTCCTCGTTCGTTTCCGTCGAGACGTAGATCAGCGCGCGGTCGTTCGGTCGTTGCGCCGCGTGGCGATCCACCGCGTTGTGGCACAGGTTGGTCTTGCCGCCTGAGAACCATTTCACGAACGGCGGACGCGAATAGTCGCAAATGGTCTGGGGCGGGGTCTGCCAGTCGATCAGTTGCGCCTGTTCGGCCCAGAATCCGTCGCGATCCTCGATCGAACGGCGATGAAAGTCGGCGTATTTGGTCATCTTCTCTTCCCTCTGATCTGCTTTAGTTATGAATTCTTGATGCGCACGAGTGTGCGCCCGGTAATGCGCGCCTGCAGGAAATCGTCGAACACGCCAGGTAGTTGATCAAAGCCGATCTCACGGGCTTGGGCGATGACTTTCTCGGGTTTCCAGTCGCTGCCCAGCCGCCGCCAGACCTCGCCGCGCAGCGGCTCGCCGACATAGCCGGAATCGATGCCCAGCAGGGATATCCCGCGCAGGATGAATGGCGCGACGGTGGTCTTCAGTTCCATGCTTGCCGCGAGGCCGATGCTCGCGATCGTGCCGGCCTGCTTCATCGTGCTTGCCATCCAGGCCAGCACCTCGCCGCCGAGGTTATCCACGGCCCCCGCCCAGAGCGCCTTGTCGAGCGGCTTGATCTTGGCGAGGTCGAGGCTGGAGCGCAGGATCACTTCCTTGGCGCCCAGTTTCTTGAGATAGTCGGCCGAGTCGGCCTTGCCCGTCAACGCATGGACTTCGTAGCCTGCCTTTGCCAGTATCTCCACCGCAATGCTGCCGACACCGCCGGTCGCGCCTGAAACGACTACCGGGCCATTTTCGGGCTTGAGGCCGTCATGCTCCATGCGCGCCACCGCGAGCCCCGCGGTGAAGCCGGCCGTACCGAGCGCCATCGCCGAACGAAGATCAAGACCGTCCGGCAGCTTGTAAACCCACGCAGCGGGAATGCGCGCCAGCTCGGCGAAGCCGCCGTGATGCGCGACGCCGATGTCGTAGCTAGTGGCCAGTACCGGGTCGCCCGGCTGGAATCGCGGACTGTCGCTCTTCACCACCTTGCCTGACAAGTCGATACCGCCAATGCAGGGAAAACGCCGGATGATCCGTCCGGCACCTGTTGCCGCCAAGGCATCCTTGTAGTTAACGCCAGACCACTCGACCGCGATCGTTACCTCGCCCTCATCGAGTTCGCTTTCCTCCAGCGTGACGAAACGCGCGGCGATATTGCCTGCGTTTTGCTCGATCAGGAATGCTTTGAATCCCATGACCACTCCTCTCATTTAGGTCTGGTTGATTATAGCCATCCCCATTACCCGGCTGGGTGGCTTCGCAGCGACACAACTCGCGGCATCCACTAAATTCGGCGCTGGCGCGACGGCAAAGCCGGATCGCCGCCAACAACAGGACGGCACCCTATAATCGGTGCTGCCTTATCGACCACCTGCCGCCATGCCTTCCATCCCCACCAAGACCCTCGAAACCTTCCCCAATCCGGCCCCGCAGCGCGACTACCGGATTCACATGGAAATCCCGGA
>CAYYHO010000422.1:0-1675 GCA_964471725.1 uncultured Methyloversatilis sp.
CCGCGACCCCTTCGCCATGCTGCCCTTCTGCGGCTACCACATGGGCGACTACTTCAACCACTGGCTGAAGATGGGCCATGCCGTGGCGCAGACGCCGAAGATCTTCTGCGTCAACTGGTTCCGCATGAACGACAAGGGCGAATTCCTGTGGCCGGGCTTTGGCGAGAACATGCGCGTGCTGAAGTGGATCGTCGACCGGGTGCAGGGCCGCGTGCCGGCCCGCGAGACGGTGCTGGGCTGGATGCCGCGCTTCGCGGACATCGACTGGAGCGGCATGGCAATCGGCCAGGCGGAATTCGAAATGCTCACCCAGGTCGATGCCGATGCCTGGAAACAGGAGTTGGCGCAGCACCGGGAATGGTTCGCCCGCATGGGCGAGAAGCTGCCGAAGCAACTGGCCCTGAAGCGGGAACTGTTCGAACTGGCACTCCACGAGTGAGCAGCGGCGCTGAAGGGAAGGCAGGCACATGAACATCGCAAAGCGGATGGCGGACATCGAGCCCTTCCATGTCATGGAACTGATGGCGCAGGCCAAGGCGCTGGAAGCGCAGGGGCGCGACATCATCCACATGGAAGTGGGCGAACCGGATTTCCCCACGCCGCAGCCGGTCATCGAGGCAGCGCAGCGCTTCATCGCCGGCGGCCAGGTGTTCTATACCCACGCGCTCGGCCTGCCGCAGCTGCGCGAGGCGATCGCCGGCCTCTATGCCGAGCGTTACGGCGTCGCCGTCGACCCGGCGCGCATCGTTGTCACTGCCGGCGCCTCGGGAGCATTGCTGCTGGCGCTGGCGGCATTGATCAGTCCCGGCGACGAATGGCTGCTGCCCGATCCGGGCTACCCCTGCAATCGCCATTTCGTGCGCCTGCTCGAGGGCGTGCCGCGACCGCTCGACGTCGCGGAAGCGGACGCCTTCCAGCCCTCAGTCGAAAAAGTCGGCGCTGGCTGGACGGCAAAGACGCGCGGCCTGCTGGTCGCTTCGCCGAGCAACCCGACCGGCACCATGATCGCGCCGGCACAATTGGCCGGCCTGTGGCAAGCGGTGCGCGCCCGTGGCGGCAGCCTGATCGTGGACGAGATCTACCACGGGCTGACCTATGGCGCCGCCGCAGAAACGGCACTGGCGATTTCGGACGAGATCATCGTCATCAACAGTTTCTCGAAATACTTCGGCATGACGGGCTGGCGGCTCGGCTGGCTGGTGGCGCCGCCGCGCCTGACGCGCGATATCGAGAAGCTGGCGCAAAATCTCTACATCGCCCCCTCGGCGCCGGCGCAGCATGCCGCGCTCGCCGCCTTCGCGCCCGAAACCATCGCCATCCTGGAGGCGCGGCGCAGCGAGTTTCGCGCCCGCCGCGACCTGCTGTTGCCGGGCTTGCGCCAACTCGGCTTTCGCATCGATGCGGAGCCGCAAGGCGCCTTTTACATCTATGCCGACAGCAGCGCGCTGGCCAAGGACAGTCATGCCCTGGCCGGCAGGCTGATCGAGCAGGCCGGCGTGGCCGCCACGCCGGGGCGCGATTTCGGCGCCAATGCCCCAGCCGCCCACATGCGCTTTGCCTATACGGTCGCCGCCGAAAAACTCGCTATCGGGCTTGCGCGCCTGACACGCTATTTCAACGGCTAAGAACCTATTTCAGTAGGTCGGTTGCACGCCAGGTGATGATGCCGCAGGCG
>CAYYHO010000423.1:0-1675 GCA_964471725.1 uncultured Methyloversatilis sp.
CGTCAATCCCGCCACCCGGACTTCATCTTCCTCGTAACGGATGGCTTTGAGGTGGCCAATCGTCTCTTTTCCGAGAATCGCCTCAATCCGGACCAGCAGGGACTCTGTCCTGATCAACTCCTCAAGAAGCCGACCATCATGAATCAACTTAAAAGTGATGGAGGGATAAGCCAAACTGATCCTGTGGAAATGAAGCAAGGCGTATCGGAGTTCCGTTCGGATGGATCTTAAGAATTTTCTCCGAACCGGAAAATTGTAGAAGAGATCATGGACTTCAACGTCGGTTCCCACCGGACATCCGGTCTCTGAAAGACTTTTAATCTCCCCGCCTTCAGAGACCACCCTGGTGCCGCTGATCGAGCCGGAGGGTCGGGTTCTGAGAACCATCTTTGAGACAGAGGCAATGCTGGGCAAGGCCTCCCCCCTGAATCCCAGGGTCTCGATGACAAAGAGATCTTCTGCCTCTCGGATCTTGCTCGTGGCAAATCTTTGAAGGGAAAGGGGAACGTCTTCCGCCACCATCCCCTCCCCATTATCAGCCACCCGGATGAGCTGAAGCCCTCCGGATTTGAGCTCGACAACAATTTCTGTGGCCCCTGCATCGATGCCATTTTCGACCAGTTCCTTCACCACGGAGGCCGGTCTTTCAACGACCTCTCCGGCTGCAATCTTTTGTGCCACAATCTCTGGCAAAACTCGAATGTGACTTGGCATTTTTTCAACTTTCCGACTTCTACTTTCCGTTTCCTTCGATAAATGTCCCCATCTTTCTAAACTTCTCATACCGATTGAGTAAAAGCGAATCCATGTCCATCTTCTCTAATTCCATCAGATGATGTTCCATAGACGCCCTTAAGCGGCGGGTCATCTCTCTCGAATCTCGATGCGCCCCTCCCAAGGGCTCCTCAATCACCTCATCGATGACTCCCAATGTAAAGAGATCGCGGGCGGTCAATCTCAGAGAATCCGCAGCCACGGCTTTCCCTTTTTCGCCGTCTTTCCAGAGGATCGCCGCACACCCCTCCGGAGAGATGACGGAATAGATGGAATATTCGAGCATCAGGATCCTGTCTCCCACCCCAATGGCAAGGGCACCTCCGCTGCCTCCTTCTCCGATGACGAGAGTCAGGATCGGCGTCCGGAGCATCGCCATCATTTTTAAATTTCGAGCGATGGCTTCCGCCTGCCCCCTCTCTTCGGCTCCGACACCCGGAAAAGCGCCGGGCGTGTCGATCATGGTAATGAGCGGCTTTTGAAATGCCTCTGCAAGCTTCATCAACCTCAACGCCTTCCGGTATCCCTCGGGATGAGGCATCCCGAAGTTTCTGTTTGCCATCTCCTTGACATCCGCCCCTTTCTGGTGCGCCACGACGAAAACCGGCTTTCCGTAAAGTCTGGCTATCCCTCCGATAATGGCAGGGTCATCCCCGTAATTCCGGTCTCCGTGCAGTTCGATAAAGTCCGTTAAGATGGATTCGATATAGTAGGAGGCTTTGGGGCGGTCGATATGACGGGCCATCTGTGTAATCTGCCAGCCCGTCAGGTTTGAGAAGACCTCTCGCCTCAGCCGGTGAAGTTTCTCTTCAAGGGTTTTGATCTGCTCGTCAAGATGAAGGGGTTTGCCTCTTGAAAATCTCTTCAAATGTTCGATCTCGTTTTCCAGATCGACAAGCGG
>CAYYHO010000424.1:0-1668 GCA_964471725.1 uncultured Methyloversatilis sp.
TCGACGTAGGGCGCCGTGTTGCCCGAGGCGAGGGTGGATACCATCAGCTTGGGCACGCCGAGTGGCTGGTCGCGCATCGCCGGCGTGACCAATGCGGTACCGCCCGAGCCGCCCAGCCCGATGATGCCGGCGATGTCGGTGCGGCCCGCCATGAAAGCCCGCAAGGCGACCGTCATCTCGGTCACCGCCTGGCCCCTGTCGCTGCAATCCATCACGGCAGCTGCGCCGCCGGGATGGCAGGCGGCGACATCGCGGGCAGAAAACTCGAGATCCGTTTCCGCGCTGCGCGTGCCGACATCGACCCGCACGGTGGGCAGGCCGGTGGCGCGGATCAGGTTGCTGACGTACTGCAGTTCGGCTGCCTTGGTATCGAAGGTGCCAATTACATATGCAGCCTTGGCTGGGGCGGTCATGGGCATGGTGTGCTCCGGGTGTTTCAGCCGCGCGACGCCCGCAGTGCCTTGAATGTCTTGATGTGATTGGTCATGGCGACCTCGGTGGGCATCCTTTCCATGCTGCTGGCGCCGTAGAAGCCATTGCAGTGCTGGCTGTGGTCGAGGATGTAAGCCACATCATCCGGCCCCGAGATCGGCCCGCCATGCGCGATCACGATCACGTCCTTGCGGATGCGCCGTGCCGCTTCGGCCCATTCGTCGATGAGCTGGACGGAGGTCTCCAGCGTCTTGGCGCTGGTGGCCCCGATGGTGCCGCCGACGGTGACCCCCATGTGAGGCACGATGAAGTCGGCACCGGCTTTGGTCATCTCGACCGCCTCGTCGGCGCTGAACACATAGGGCGTGGTCAGCATGTCGAGTTCATGCGCCTGCCGGATCATGTCGATTTCGCTGGCGAAGTTGATGCCGGTTTCTTCGAGGCTGACCCTGAATGTTCCATCAATGAGTCCGATGGTCGGGAAGTTCTGTACTCCGGAGAAGCCGAGCTCCTTCAACTTGCGCAGGAACACCGGCATGATGACGAACGGATCCGTACCATTCACCCCGGCGATCACCGGGGTGCGCTTGGCGACCGGCAGCACTTCGACGGCCATCTCCAGCACGATCTCGTTGGCATTGCCGTAGGCCAGCAAACCCGCAGAAGAGGCGCGTCCCGCCATGCGGTAGCGACCCGAGTTGTAGATCACGATCAAGTCGATGCCGCCAGCCTCCTCGCACTTCGCTGACAGCCCGGTTCCGGCGCCGCCACCTATGATCGGGATGCGCTTGCTCACCATTTCCTGGAAGCGCGACATCAGGTCCTTACGTTCGAATCGGGGCATGGCAATTCCTCCTCATCCGCTGGCTGAATGTGTAAGATGGCGCTCCGATGGTAGGCCCTGACATGAACCTCGCTCCATGGGTACAAGACACCAGAAGCTACTCGAAACACACATTCTCGGACCGGACACGCTGCAGTACATCGTCCGCGGCGAGAACTGTCCGGCCCTGCACAGCAACCATATCGCGCACGTGGGTGTCGGCGATGCCACGGCCCCATTGCAAATCGTGCGCACCCACCTGAGCGGCGCCTATTTGCACGGCACCATCGGCGGGGAAGGGCGCATGCTGCTCGATGGGCGCTGGCAGACCCATCGACCTGGACGGACATCGCTCGCCCCGGCGCACGTGCTGCATGCTTTTCAAGGGATACCGGGCCTGCGCTGGCAGTACT
>CAYYHO010000425.1:0-1663 GCA_964471725.1 uncultured Methyloversatilis sp.
TACATCGAGTGCCCCACGGAAAATAAACGGGAATCCAAGTACATTGTTAATCTGGTTGGGGTAATCGCTTCTTCCGGTTGCCATAATTATATCTTCGCGTGCTGAAGTGGCATCCTCGTATGATATTTCCGGATTAGGATTTGCCATCGCAAAAACAATGGGGTCTTTTGCCATAGAACGAATCATTTCTTTGGTTACCACATTGCCAACTGAAAGGCCAAGAAAAACATCAGCATCAATAAAAGCTTCCTCCAGAGTCGAGATATCGCGATTTGTTACAAATTGCTGTTTTATTTTATTCAAATCAGTTCTGCGTTGGTTCAGAACACCCCGACTATCGAGCATTACAACATTTTCGGGTTTGACTCCCATGCTAATGTACAACCGGATACATGAAACGGCTGCTGCCCCGGCGCCATTTACAACAACTTTAATGTCTTCAATTTTTTTGCCGTTCAATTCAAGTGCGTTAATTAATCCGGCTGCTGAAATTATTGCCGTTCCGTGCTGGTCGTCGTGGAAAACGGGAATATCCAGTTCTTCTTTTAGTGTTTCTTCAATCTCGAAACATTCAGGAGCTTTTATATCTTCAAGGTTTATTCCTCCAAAAGTGGGAGCAATAGCTTTTACAACCTCAATCAGCCTTTTTGGGTCTTTCTCGTTAACTTCAATATCAAAAACATCAATATCAGCAAAAATCTTAAACAGTAGTCCTTTCCCTTCCATCACAGGTTTGCCTGCCAGCGGGCCTATATCTCCCAAACCCAGAACAGCAGTGCCATTCGAAATAACTGCCACAAGGTTTCCTTTCGAGGTATATTTGTACGCGTCTTCAGGGGTTTTGTGAATTTCAAGACAAGGTTCTGCAACACCGGGAGTGTAAGCCATAGATAAATCGTACTGTGTACTGTGCGGTTTTGTTGGGATTACTTCAATTTTTCCGGGACGTCCTTTTTCGTGATAATTCAATGCGTCTGTTCTGTTGATTTTTGCCATAACTAAGGTTTTATGATTTGCTTTAAAATTAGGAATTTAGAACCGGAATTTTTAGGATTTTAATCAGGTTTGCAGTACTTAAACATGAGATTTAAATCTTTTAGGTTGAATTTTATAATTCATTAATTTCTACCAGGGAAAGCATTAATTGAATTAAAAATCTGGCATGGCTTTTCTTACCGTCAAAAACCCTTATTATTTCCCAGAACGGGACAAAAAACCCTGTATGGGGCAAATAATTTTTAAATAATGATATATCTTTGAAACTATAATTTAAAAACTTAATTATGGAAACCGAAAAGAAACTATTAGGATTACTAAATGACGCAGCAGTAATTGTACACAAGTATTATTTTGAAACAAACATGTCTGTAAAAGACACTTGTATGATTGTTCAGCTTTTGGCAGAAAACTATGCAAAAAACATTGATGAGCTGCCTGAAGATGAATACACAATTAAAAAATAAACCTTTCCATTTCTGAAGCATGCGGAATCGAATAATTTCTAATTCCGTTTTATAAGTTGGCTGCTTTTTGAAAAGTCGAATATTTGTATTGTTGCTGAAACAATTTGAGTAAGTTTTCAGTTTAATTTTATCTCACAGCGATATATTTGGGAGTTTACACTTTCATTTAAATTTGGACGGATTGCTGTTGAAAAAAGTGG
>CAYYHO010000426.1:0-1659 GCA_964471725.1 uncultured Methyloversatilis sp.
CCCCCGTGGGGGGCAGCGAGCCGGGGTTGCGAGCGCGGGGGGCCAATAAAATCGGCGCTGGCGGGACGGCGGACAATGCAGCCGACCGCGTGGCAGGCAGCACCGCCTACGTCACGCTCGAGCCCTGCAGCCACCACGGCCGCACACCGCCATGCACCGAGGCGCTGATCGCCGCCGGCGTAGTCCGCGTCGTCGCGGCCATGCGCGACCCGAATCCGCTGGTGGCGGGGCAGGGCCTGGCGCAGCTGGCCGCCGCCGGCATCGTTGTCGACTGCGGTTTGCTGGAAGCCGAAGCGCAGGCCCTCAACATCGGTTTCGTGTCGCGCATGACGCGCCAGCGGCCCTGGCTGCGCCTCAAGGCAGCGATCAGCCTCGACGGCAAGACCGCGCTCAACAACGGCTTGTCGCAATGGATCACCGGCCCGGAGGCGCGGCGCGATGCCCACGCCTGGCGGGCACGCTCCTGCGCAGTGCTGACCGGTTACGGCACAGTCAGGGATGACGACCCCCGGCTCACGGTGCGCGAAGTGGCCACCCCGCGCCAGCCGCGCCCGGTCGTCATCGACAGCCGCCTGGAAACCCCGCCGACGGCGAAGCTGCTGGCAGGCGGGCCGCTGATCTTCGCCGCCCATCACGCTGCCGGAAAAATCGCCGCTCTCGCAGATCGCGGCGCCGAAGTCGTCGTGCTGCCCAACCCTGCCGGCAAGGTCGACCTCGCCGCCATGCTGAGAGAACTCGGCAGGCGTGGCTACAATGAAGTGCTGGTCGAGGCCGGCGCCAGGCTGAATGCCTCGCTGCTGCGGGAAGGCCTGGTCGACGAACTGCTGATTTACCAGGCGCCGCTGCTGATCGGCGACCAGGCGCGCGGCCTGGCCGACCTGCCCGAACTCGTCGAGCTGGCCGGCGCACGGCGCCTGACCGTCATCGACCGGCGCATGCTCGGCGCCGACCAGCGCCTGCTGGCACGCTTTTCCAACCAACCAGAACAAGGACAGGATAATCCATGACGCAAACCACCACCCCCAGCGGCCTCGTCTTCGAAGAGATCGTCGAAGGCGCCGGCGCCACCGCCACCGCCGGGCAGACCGTCTCGGTGCACTACACCGGCTGGCTCACCAACGGCAGCAAGTTCGATTCGAGCAAGGATCGCAACGATCCCTTCCAGTTCCCGCTCGGCGGCCGCATGGTCATCGCCGGCTGGGACGAGGGCGTGCAGGGCATGAAGGTCGGCGGCACGCGCAAGCTCACCATTCCGCCCAACCTCGGCTACGGCGCGCGCGGTGCCGGCGGGGTGATCCCGCCGAATGCCACGCTGGTCTTCGAAGTAGAGCTGTTAGAAATTCTTTAGCGCACTGATTTCAGCGCTGGCCGCACACCGCGCAGCCCGGATCGCGCGGCACGCTGATGCTGCGCCATTCCATCGCCAGGCCGTCGAGCAGCAGCGCCTCGGCGGCCTGCAGCGAGCCGATGATGCCGACGAGCGGGGCGAACACACCCATCGTCGCGCAGCGCACCTCCTCGACCTCTTCGGCCTCGGGAAACAGGCAGTGGTAGCAGGGCGCGTCATCCTGGCGCGCATCGAAGACGGCGACCTGGCCGTCGAATCGCACGGCAGCCCCGGATACCAGCGGCTTGGCGTGCCGCACGCAGGCGCGATTG
>CAYYHO010000427.1:0-1650 GCA_964471725.1 uncultured Methyloversatilis sp.
GCTACTGCTATCACTGCCGCACGCATCATCCCGTGGAGGAGATGAAGCTGCTGGTGACCAAGACAGGATCACGCTGGCGTTGCATCAAGAGCATCGAGGCCGTGCGCCGCTCCAAGGAAGAGCGCGACCAATACGGTCGCCAGGTTTCCGCCGCCAACCAGGCCGAAGCCTCCGGGCGGGCGCGCATCCTGAACAAGATTCAGTCAGGCAACTGATACGGCGCTGCCACGCAGTTCATGGCGTTCGCAGCTCATAGCGTTGATTCGGCGCGGCATTGCCGTACCCGCACCAACGCAAAAGGCCACCCGCGGGTGGCCTTTTGCTTGAGGAGCAAGCCCGGCTTATTCCTCGGCGATCACCACCACCGTCACACTGGCCACGACGTCGGCATGCGGCGAAACCTGCAGGACGAATTCGCCTATGGTCTTCAGCAGACCTTCGGGCATGCGCACGGCATTCTTGTCCGTTTCGACGCCCTGCGCGGTCAGCGCTGCGGCAACGTCGGCAGGACTTACCGAACCGAACAGGCGACCATCGACACCGGCCTTGCGGGCGATCTCGACCTTCATGCCATCGAGCTTGGCGCCAATCGCCTGCGCGGCAACCAGCTTTTCGGCGGCAACGCGCTCGAGCTCGGCGCGACGTTCTTCGAACACCTTCATGTTCTCGGCCGTGGCACGCTTGGCGAAGCCCTTGGGAATCAGGAAATTGCGGGCATACCCTTCCTTCACCTTGACCACATCGCCGAGGTTGCCGAGGTTCACCACCTTGTCCATCAGAATCACTTGCATGGGTTCTCTCCTCGTTACTGGTGCAGGTCGGTGTAGGGCAGCAGCGCCAGGAAGCGGGCACGCTTGATGGCGGTCGACAACTGGCGCTGGTAGCGCGTCTTGGTGCCGGTAATACGCGCCGGCATCACCTTGCCGTTTTCGCTGATGAAGTCGCGCAGCAGGTCCACATCCTTGTAATCCACCTGCTCGATCTTCTCGGCGGAGAAGCGGCAGAACTTGCGGCGCTTGAACATGTTGCGGTTCTTGTTCTTGTTGCGGTCATCCTTCTTCTTGCCACTGGGCTTGAAAGCCATTTCAAAATCCTTTCATCAAATATTTTCTGCAAATTCGATCGTCGTCACATGCAGCACGGGCAGCTTCTGCTTCAGACTGCGTGCGGCGAGAAATCCGCCAACCGTCAGTGCCGTGCCGGGCGCAGAGTCCTTGAGCAACAACGCCATCTGGCCGAGTGCGGTACAGGCAAGCACACACTCGACGCTGCGCGGATTGCCGGCTTCAACCTGCTCCGACGTATGGGCAACCCGAAACTCGAGGGCCGGGATGCCCGCCGGGGTGTAGCGCAGCATACCGCGCTCCAGCAATCGGCCCGACAGCGTGGTGCGATTGGTTCGCTCAGCCGGCAACGGCAGGTGCAGCCTCGGAATCTTCTGCGGAACGACCCTCGGCGGCGGACGCGAACGAACGCGATTTCTCTTCCTTCATCATCGGCGACGGCGCAGTTTCGGCCTTGTCGGTCTTGATGGTCAGGTGACGCAGCACGGCGTCATTGAACTTGAAGGCATTTTCCAGTTCGACGAGGGTTTCGCCGTCGCACTCGATGTTCATGAGCACGTAGTGCGCCTTGTGCACCTTCTGGATC
>CAYYHO010000428.1:0-1649 GCA_964471725.1 uncultured Methyloversatilis sp.
GTCAACGGTGGCGCATATCGGGCGCGACATTTAGGCCCGCCCCCCTTTGTGCGCCTTTGGCGCATCCCTCGCTTTGCTCGGGACCGCTGCTGCGCAGCGTCCTGCGGCCTTCGGCCTGGTACCCCCCCGCGCGGGGGGTTATTTCGTGCTCGCTGCGCTCGTCTATCACGGGGCGCTCCGAACAAGCAACAGAACGGTTTGCGCCTGTCGGCGCGTGCCGCATTTGCGGCGGGCGGAGGCGGGGTTTCGCGGAGCACTGCTCCGCGCCGCCGAAGCGGGCCGGCTGTGCAAAGCCGGCCCTGGACCGGCCCTGCGCAAACGCTGCGTTGTTTCACGTTAAGGTATGAGCGGCCTCACCGCCTGGGAACGCTGGGAGCTTGCCAGCTTCGAGGACGGCCCCGAAGCGGCGCAGGCCGGAGCGTCGGCGGCCGCGGCTGGCGAGCCGAACGGAGCGCCCAAACCGTCGGCCGCCGAGGAGATCGAACGCTTGCGCCAGCAGGCACGCGCGGAAGGCTACCAGGCGGGGCACGCGGAGGGCTATCGGGCTGGTCAGCAGGCAGGCCAGGCCGCCGGGCTGAAAGAGGCGCAGCAACTGGCCGGCATCGCCGCCAGGCTGGAAAGCGGGCTCAACGAGCTGGACCAGCAGGTCGCCGATGAACTGCTGGCGCTCGCCGTCGAACTGGCGCGCGCGGTCGTCCGCGAGGAAATCGGCGCGCGTCCCGAAACCCTGCTCAAGGTCGTGCGCGAGGCGCTGGCGCAATTGCCGCACCAGCATGCGGCCATCTACCTGCACCCCGAGGATGCTTCGCTGCTGCGCTCCTACCTGGGCGACCAGCTCGGCCACGCCGGCCACCGCATCCACGAGGACTTCAAGCTGGCGCGCGGCGACTGCGTGGTCGAAACCGGCGGCAGCCAGGTGGATGCCAGCGTGGCGATGCGCTGGCGGCGCGTGCTGGAAGGTCTGGGCGTGGCGAGCGCCTGGCAGCCGGAGCGGCAGGACAGCCTGGCCGACGCCGATGCACCCGATCAAAATCCGTGATCACCTCGCCGAATGTCGGCGGCGGGTGGCCGATGCGCGGCCCTTCCGCATCGCCGGCCGGCTGACGCGCATCAACGGCCTGGTCATGGAAGCGGCCGGCCTCAAGCTGCCGCTGGGTTCGGCCTGCCAGATCGAGGCGCCCGACGGCGGAGTCGTCGAGGCCGAGGTGGTCGGTTTCGCCGGCGAAAAACTGTACATGATGCCGACGGAAGACGTCTATGGCCTGGCCCCCGGGGCCCATGTCATGCCGGTCGAGATTCCGCTGCCGCCGCCGCAACCGGGGCAGCCAAGCGAACCGCGCCGGCGCAACCAGGACCGGGCCAAGCACCTGCCGGTCGGCGAGCAACTGCTGGGCCGCGTCGTCGATGGCAACGGCCGACCGCTTGACGGGCTGGCGCCCCTTGACGACAAGCAGACCCGCTCCCTCGTCGGCAGGCCGGCCAACCCGCTACAGCGCGCGCCGATCGAGGTCACCCTCGATGTCGGCATTCGCGCCATCAACAGCCTGCTGACGGTGGGTCGCGGCCAGCGGCTCGGCCTGTTCGCCGGCGCGGGCATCGGCAAGAGCGTGCTGCTGGGCATGATGGCGCGTTACACGGCCGCCGACGTG
>CAYYHO010000429.1:0-1648 GCA_964471725.1 uncultured Methyloversatilis sp.
CATGGCTGTTCCGCGCCGCGGCCAGGTGGCGGTTGACGCGCTCGCGGCCGCCCGGGTAGTGCGTCGCCAGCGGCAGGGGCGCCTTGGGCAGGCTTTCCTGCGCGGAGCGGAAGTCGAGCAGCAGCGGCGCCAGCGGGTGGCAGGCCGGCGTCGCCGACAGCTCGATCTGCCCGCGTGCCTGCAAGGCGCGGTAGCGCGGCGCCAGCGCGGCGAGGGTGGCGCCGATGTAGGCGAGCAGGCGCTGACGGTCATGCAGGCTGAATCCTTCGCCCTTGGCCATCAGCTCGGCCAGCAGCGGCACCTGGCGGCGTTCGGTTTCCCCTGTCCAGACCAGGTGGTACCAGGTCACCAGGTCGGCGAAGTAGGCGCCGGAGAGGTAGTCCAGCGCCGCCGCGCCTTCGCGCGCCAGCGACGCATGGAGGGCGTGCAGGCGGTTGTAGCGCGGGAAGGGCGCCAGCATGGTGGCGTGGTTGCAGCGGAAGCAGGTTTCCAGCAGGAACTGGCGCTCGGCAATCCCGAGCGTGGCGGGATCGGGGTGTGCCAGCAGCCGCAGCAGGGGATCGCGGAACCCGTCGGGCCGCAGGCCGGCGGCGGCGAACTGCCGGCTGTAGTCGTCGATCTGGTCGAGCAGCACCGGCACGAAATTCACCACGGCGCGGATCGTCGGATGGCGCTCCAGGTGCGCCGCCATGTCGGTGTAATCCTTGAGGGCGTGCAGGTAGGTCCATGGCAGCGCGACCGTCCCGTCCGCATGGTCGCGGTAGTCGGGCTGGTGCATGTGCCAGAGGAAAACCAGATCAAGGCTGGGCGTGGGCATCAGCGGATGTGATGCAGGCGCTGCCCGAGCATTTCGGGCGTGACGAGGACGATGCCCTTGGCGGTGACGTAAAAGCGCTTGCGATCCTGCTCTTCGTCGTAGCCGATCGCCATGTCGGCGGGCACCCGGCAGCTCTTGTCGATCACCGCGCGGCGGATGCGGGCGCGGCGCCCGATGTCGCAATTGGGCAGCAGTACCGAATCCTCCACCAGGGACCAACTGTGCAGGACGACGCGCGAAAACAGCAGGGCGCGCCGCGCGGTGGCGCCGCTGATGATGTTGCCGCCCGACACCAGCGAGTCGATGGCCGCGCCGCGCCGCTCGTCCTCGTCGAAGACGAACTTGGCCGGCGGCAGCTGCGCCTGGTAGGTCCAGATCGGCCAGTCCTCGTCGTACAGGTTGAGTTCGGGCGAGACCTTGGTCAGTTCCATGTTCGCTTCCCAGAAGGCATCGACCGTGCCGACATCGCGCCAGTAGGGGACGCCGCTTTCGCCCATGCCGACGCAACTGTCGGCGAAGCGGTGGGCGATGCAGCGGTAGCGGTTGATGACGTGCGGAATGATGTTCCTGCCGAAATCGTGACTCGACTTCGGGTCGTCGGCATCGCGGATCAGCTGCTCGAACAGGAAATCGGCATTGAAGACATACACGCCCATATTGACCAGGGCACGCCCCGGCAGGCCGGGGATGCCGGGCGGCTGCGGCGGTTTTTCGAGAAAGCTGACGATGCGGTCGCGCTCATCGACCGCCATGACGCCGAAAGCGCTCGCCTCCTCGAGCGGCACGTCCATGCAGGCGATCGTCAGGTCGGCGCCGGTCTGGGCATGCTGC
>CAYYHO010000430.1:0-1642 GCA_964471725.1 uncultured Methyloversatilis sp.
GCCGATGTGTTGCAAGCCGAACAGGAAGAACAGGTTGTAGAGGAAGATGCCGGTGGCCCCCAGCGCCAGCACCAGCAGCAGTTCATGCCGGCTCACTGCCGGCAGGCGGCCGTGGCGCCACCAAACCAGCGCCAGCAGGCTGCTGGCCGCAAGCAGGAAGCGCCAGACGGCCACGCCGAGCGGCGCCACTTCCTGCACCGCGACCCGCGCCGCCACCCAGGTGCCGCCCCAGAAGAACATCGTGATGAGGAGCTTGAGGTAGGTGCGGCCGTTGCCGCTGCTGGTACCCTGGGTCGTCACAACAATTCGATGCCCAGCGCAGTGGCTTCGCCGCCGCCGATGCACAGGCTGGCGACGCCGCGCCTGAGGCCGCGCTTGCGCAGCGCGCCGAGCAGCGTGACCATGATGCGCGCGCCGGAAGCGCCGATCGGATGGCCGAGCGCGCAGGCGCCGCCCTGCACATTCACCTTCTCGGGCAGCAGCGCCAGTTCGTGCATCGCCGCCATCGTCACCACGGCGAAGGCCTCGTTGATTTCCCACAGGTCCACGCTGTCGACGCTCCAGGCATTCTTCGCCAGCAACTGTTTGATCGCGCCGATTGGCGCAGTGGTGAACAGGGCAGGCTCCTGGGCGAAGGTGCTGTGGCCGACGATGGCGGCGAGCGGCGCGATGCCGAGCTTGTCGGCCGTCGAGCGGCGCATCAGCACCAGCGCCGCGGCGCCGTCGGAGATCGAGCTCGAATTCGCCGCCGTCACCGTGCCGTCCTTGCGGAAAGCCGCCTTCAAGGTCGGGATCTTCTCCAGATTGGCCTTGAAGGGCTGCTCGTCCTTGTCGATGACAAGCTCGCCCTTGCGGCTGCTCACCGTCACCGGCGCAATCTCCCAGGCGAAACTGCCGTCGGAATTCGCCGCCTGGGCGCGCGTCAGCGAGCGGATGGCGAACGCGTCCTGCGCCGCGCGCGTGAAGCGGTAGCTCTGCGCGCAATCCTCGGCATAGGTTCCCATCAGGCGGCCCCCGCCATTGGCGTCCTTATCGTAGGCATCCTCGAGACCGTCGTAGAACATGTGGTCGAGCACCTGGCCGTGGCCCATGCGGTAGCCGCCGCGCGCTTTCGGCAGCAGGTAGGGCGCGTTGCTCATCGACTCCATGCCGCCGGCGACCATCACCTCGACGCTGCCGGCGACCAGCATGTCGTGGGCGAACATCGCCGCGCGCATGCCCGAACCGCACATCTTGTTGACCGTCGTGCAGCCGGCGGCCAGCGGCAGGCCGGCGCCGAGCGCGGCCTGGCGCGCCGGCGCCTGGCCCTGGCCGGCGGGCAGCACGCAGCCCATGACGGCCTCGCTGACCTGTTCCGGTTTCAGCCCGGCGCGCCCGACCGCGGCCTTGACGGCGACGCTGCCCAGCTGCGCAGCGGTGAGGCTGGCGAAGTCGCCCTGAAAGCCGCCCATCGGGGTGCGCGCGGCGGATGCGATGACGATCGGATCATTCATTCATGCGGTCTCCGTAAACAGTTCGCGGCCGATCAGCATGCGGCGGATTTCGCTGGTGCCGGCGCCGATCTCGTACAGCTTGGCGTCGCGCCACAGCCGGCCGGTCGGATATTCGTTGATGTAGCCGTTGCCGCCGAGCGTCTGGATCG
>CAYYHO010000431.1:0-1642 GCA_964471725.1 uncultured Methyloversatilis sp.
GGCGTGCTGGGCATGACAACCCATGAAGCCACCTTCGGCAACATCGGCGGGCGCGGCTGGGAATGGGTGGCATTCGGCTACCTGCTCGGCGGCCTCTGGCTGATCCGGCAGCGCATCATCAGCTGGCACATCCCGGTCGCCTTCGTCGCCACCCTGGCGCTGGTCGCCACCGCGTTCAATCTCGCCAACCCGGAGCATTACGCCAGCGCCCATTTCCATCTGTTTACCGGCGGCGCCATGCTCGGCGCCTTCTTCATCGCCACCGACCCGGTTTCCGGCGCCACCACTCCGCTCGGCAAGCTGATCTTTGCCGCCGGCGCGGCATTCCTGATGCTGATCATCCGCAATTTCGGCGCCTATCCCGACGGCATCGCCTTCGCCATCCTGCTGATGAACCTGGCGGTGCCCCTGATCGACATGACCACCCAGCCCAGGGTATTCGGCCATAAAGCCCCCCCCCGTAGCCCTCGCTCCGCTCGGTCCTCCCCCCAGGGGGCCGGGAGACCCTTGGGGCGGCCCGACGGGTCTCCCGACGGAAAGCCCGAGCCATGAGCGAAACCAACCATCCCGCGTCGCCCCCATCCGGCGCCCTGCGCATTTCGCTGCGCACCGCGGCGATCATGCTGCTGTTCACGCTCGCCTTCACGGCGCTGATGGCGAAGGTTTATGACTTCACCAAGCCGGTCATCGAAGCCACCATGCAGGATGCCAAGCGGCAGCTGATCGCCGAGGTGTTGCCGGAAACCGCCTACGACAACGACCTGCTGGCCGATGTCATCGTACTGCCGCCCGTCGCGGCGCTCGGCCTCAACGCGCCGAGCCACGCCTACCGTGCCCGGCGCGGCGGGCAGCCGGTCGCCCTGGTTCTCGAAGCCGCCGCGCCGGACGGCTATTCCGGCCGCATCGGTCTGATCGTCGCCGTGCAGGCCGACGGCAGGCTTGCCGCGGTGCGCGTGACGCAGCACCAGGAAACGCCTGGACTGGGCGACTACATCGATCCGAAAAAAGACAAGAACAAGGCGCAGCCGTGGATCACGCAGTTCGACGGGCGCCACTTCGGCGACACGCCGCTGGATAAATGGCGCGTCAGGAAGGATGGCGGCGCCTTCGACCAGCGTGCCGGCGCCACCATTTCCGCCCGTGCAGTCACCCGCGCCACCGGCCGCGCCCTTGCCTGGGCGCTGCTACACGCCGAAGCGCTGTATGCCCTGCCGGCCAACGCCCGCTATGAGAAGTGAATGAGGCCATGACTTCACCAACCACCTACCACGTCTATCGTGACCTCGGCCACAACGGCCTCTGGAAGCAGAATGCCATCCTCGCGCAACTGCTCGGCCTGTGTCCCCTGTTGGCCGTCAGCACCACGCTGGTGAATGCCGTCAGCCTCGGACTGGCGACGGTGCTGGTGATGGGGCTGTCCAGTTTCGCCGTCTCCCTGCTGCGCGGCTTCATTCCCTATGAAATCCGCATTCCGGTGTTCATCCTCGTCATCGCGGCGCTGGTCACCGCCGTCGATCTGATCTTCAACGCCTTCTTCCACAAGCTGTACCTGGTGCTCGGCATCTTCATCCCATTGATCGTCACCAATTGCATCGTGCTGGCGCGGGTGGAAGCCTTCGCGGCCAAGAATCCGGTCGGCCGG
>CAYYHO010000432.1:0-1623 GCA_964471725.1 uncultured Methyloversatilis sp.
TGCGGCTGGGCGCGCAGCGCTGCCCGGTCAAGGACGGTACGCTGGCGGCGACGATCTACGGCAAGGAAGTGAACGAGCGCCATCGCCACCGCTATGAGGTCAACAACGCCTATGTGCCGCGCCTCGAGGCCGCCGGCCTGGTCATCAGCGCGCGCACGCCGACCGAGAACCTGCCGGAGATGATGGAACTGCCGGCCGGCGTGCATCCGTGGTTCTTCGGCGTGCAGTTCCACCCCGAATTCACCTCGAACCCGCGCACCGGGCATCCCCTCTTCATCGCCTTCGTCAATGCGGCACTGGAGTACCAGGCGCGCAAGCAGGAGGGCATGACAGCATGAAACTCTGTGGTTTCGAAGTCGGCCTCGACCGGCCGTTCTTCCTGATTTCCGGGCCCTGCGTGGCGGAGTCGGAGGCCCTGTGCCTCGACATCGCCGGGCGCATGAAGGAGATCACCGGCCGGCTGAAGATTCCCTACATCTTCAAGGCCTCCTACGACAAGGCGAACCGCAGTTCGTCGAAGTCCTTCCGCGGCCACGGCATGGACGAGGGCCTGCGCATCCTCGCCGAGGTGAAGCGGCAGATCGGCGTGCCGGTGCTGACGGATGTCCATACGGAAATCGAAGTTGACGCGGTTGCGTCCATTGTCGATGTGCTGCAGACGCCGGCCTTCCTGTGCCGGCAGACCGATTTCATCCAGGCCTGCGCGGCCTCGGGCAAGCCGGTGAATATCAAGAAGGGGCAGTTCCTCGCCCCCGCCGACATGCAGCAGGTGGTTGCCAAGGCCAAGGAGGCCAACAACGGCGCCGACACGATCATGGTCTGCGAGCGCGGCGCCTCCTTCGGTTACAACAACCTGGTTTCCGACATGCGTTCGCTGGCCATCATGCGCGACACGCAGTGCCCGGTGGTGTTCGATGCGACCCATTCGGTGCAGCTGCCGGGCGGGCAGGGCACCTGTTCCGGCGGTCAACGCGAGTTCGTGCCGGTGCTGGCGCGCGCGGCGGTCGCCGTGGGCGTCGCCGGCCTCTTCATGGAAACGCACCCCGACCCGGCCAAGGCGCTTTCCGACGGTCCCAACGCCTGGCCCCTGCCGCAGATGGCAGGCCTGCTCGAAGCCCTGCTGGAAATCGACGCCGTGGTGAAGCGGCGCGGCTTCGGAGGCGGCCTGTGACCGTGAACTCAACTAAGCCGGCCTACCTGATCGTCGACGCCCGGTCGAGCGACCCGCAGGCGATCCAGCGCTATCGAGACCTCGCCCAGGTGGCCGTGGCACACTACGGCGGCCGCTACGTGGTGCGTGGCAACCCCTACCAGGTGCTGGAGGGCGACTGGCGGCCGCAGCGGCTGGTGGTCGTCGAGTTCCCTTCGCTGGAACAGGGCCGCAAGTTTTATGACTCACCCGAATATCTCGCCGCGCGCGCCGCGCGCGCCGGCGTTTCATCCTTCGACATGCTGCTGGTCGAAGCCTGCTGAACGCTTACGAAAGGAAAAGAAATGAGTGCCATCGTTGATGTCATCGCCCGCGAAATCCTCGATTCGCGCGGCAATCCCACCGTCGAAGCCGACGTCCTGCTCGAATCCGGCGTGATGGGCCGCGCCGCGGTGCCTTCCGGCGCCTCGACC
>CAYYHO010000433.1:0-1622 GCA_964471725.1 uncultured Methyloversatilis sp.
AAAAACCTGTCCACAATTAAATATAACTCAAATCACCGCAAATAATGAAATCAGCGCCGAAGAATAGAAGATAGGGCATAAAAAAGCATACAAACCTAAAGTTAATTTTATAAACAATGATAAAACTCAGAGGTGGCCCTAATTTTTGTACAGTTTTGGGGCTGAATTAAGATGGAAACCACCTGCTATCGTGCCGCCCTCTGCAACGGGTATCCTGCCAGTGGCAGATTATAAACCTGCACTAATTTAGAAAAGCGTTTGCAAGTATAGGCTCAAAGAAGTGAATGAGCCATGGTTTTCCGGTTTAGTCTTTGATAGTGCAATACTTTTAATATTTCTCCTTGTTAATGAACCTCCCCGCAGTAAGCCGAGGGGAGGTTTATTACCACTAATTGCATGAACCGATAGTCTCACAGCCATTTGCAACAATTCCATCACAATTGCTCCAGCTGAGCTCGGATGGCAATAGTGGACACCAATTCACTCATGCCACAATCCTTGTTTGATAAAACTTTTTATCATAAGCAACTGGAGATAAATATCCCAGCTTTGCCTGTCTCCTCTGCCGATTGTAAAAGACTTCTATATATTCCCTGATCTCCTGCATTGCTTCTTGTCTGCTTCTGTACCTCCTGTGATGCACGAGTTCCTGTTTAAGCGTTCCCCAGAAGCTTTCCATAGGCGCATTGTCATAGCAATTTCCTTTCCTGCTCATTGATGCTGTCATCCCGAATTTTTCAAGCAACTCTCTGTATTTAGGGGAGCAATACTGACTTCCACGGTCTGAATGATGTATCAGCCCCTTTGCAGGCCGTCTGGCTGTCACTGCCCTGAATAATGACTCACTGACAAGGTTCTTTGTTATCCTCTCTCCCATTGCATAGCCTACTATCTCACCATTGAATATATCCTTATGACCGGCAAGATAAAGCCAGCCTTCTTCTGTGGATATATAGGTGATATCCGATACCCACACCTTATTAGGCTCTTCTGCCTTGAATTCCTGGTTTAATATATTGTCTGCCACAGGAAGTTTATGTTTAGAGTTAGTCGTTGCTTTGTATTTCTTTGTTTGCTTACAATAAAGCCCTTGCTCTCTTTTTATCCGCTTTATCCGGCATATGCCTACATATGTGCCGAAGGCTTCCAACTCTTTCTGCAACTTCTCGGCTCCGTAGGCTTCGCGTGTGCGCTTGTGGATTGCCTTTATCTCAACTGTCAGCCGGACTTCTTCCTGAGCCCTCTTTGATGGCTTCCTGTTAAGCCATGCGTAATAGCCGCTCTCTGATACGTTTAAATATTTGCATAAAGCAGGCACTGAATACCGGAGCCGCAGTTGCTTTATCATCGCGCACCTCGCTGCGACTCCTTCGCAAAGTACGCTGCCGCTTTTTTTAATATGTCCCTCTCCATCTTTACTTCTGCAAGTTCTCTCTTGAGTCTGTAGTTTTCCATCTCTACTTCTGTCAATGGCCTTCGCTCTTTACCTACTTCTCCAAGCTTCCCAGCCTTGTATGCCTTGACCCAGTTGCTTAAGGTTGTCGGAGCCAGCGATAACGGATGTTAAAATAATCTTGTGTCTAATGGTAGAAGGAAAGGAGAAAAAAAATTGAGCAAAGATA
>CAYYHO010000434.1:0-1615 GCA_964471725.1 uncultured Methyloversatilis sp.
TCGCCTGCGGCATCATCACCTGGCGTGCAACCGACCTACTGAAATAGGTTCTTATATAGGTTTAAATAACAGGCATGGCATATGCTTTTCAACAGCGCAACAATAACAAAGGAGGCTTGCCATGAAACGTACGTTGCTTGCAGCCGCAGTCGCTTTGGCCTTTTCCGGTTCGGTGAATGCCAGTCTTTTGGGTCAGGAACCCGCCCCCGATCTGATCATTTCAGCGGGAGGGTTGCAGTGGGTGTGGGCTGCACCAGCATTTAATTTACCCGGTTATCATATTGAATCTTTGCATCATGACTTCCGCTTCCCTACCGATAGCGAATGGTTTTCAAGTTTCGCAGATCTTGATGCGATCCGGACAGCCTTCACTTTGCCGGAGGGGGGGGCCATTTGCGCTTCGCCCTATTTCATCCTCAACGACACTTATGGGTGCGATTGGGGGGACATGAATGCTGGCGCCATATGGGATCTGCCCGATTCATACAACGGTGTCTTCACTGATCATCCCTACGCCGAAGTCTTCTTGGTGCGTGGCGCTCAAGACGTGCCCGAGCCGGCCTCTTTGGCGCTGATGGGGCTCGGGCTTGCCGGCCTGGCCGCGCTGCGTCGGCGCAAGACTGCTTAAACAGGCAACCCCATCAATAGCCCGACACATTCAGCGTGTCGGGCTTTTTTTTTCGGCTTGAAGCTGGTCAGGGCCGTTTCTGCGGCGTCTGCACGAAAATCTCGCCATCCTTGAGGAGGCCGAGTTCATAGCGGGCGCGTTCCTCGATGGCTTCGTAGCCAGTCTTGAGGTCGCGCACCTCGGCTTCGAGCGAGGCGTTGCGCGCCTCGAGCGTCTGGTTGAGTTCGCGCTGGGCGGCGAGTTGCCGCTCCATCTCCTGCACCCGGAGCCAGCCGCCCTTGCCGAACCACAGCGGATACTGCAGCGCGATCAGCAGGACGACCAGCACCCAGGTCGGCCATTTCATGGCGCAGGATTATTTGCGCAGATTGTAGAAGGTGTCGAGGCCCGGATAGGTGACCGTATCGCCGAGGTCTTCCTCGATGCGCAGCAGTTGGTTGTACTTGGCGATGCGGTCGGAACGCGACAGCGAGCCGGTCTTGATCTGGCCGGCATTGAGGCCGACGGCGATGTCGGCGATGGTGGAGTCCTCGGTCTCGCCCGATCGGTGCGAGATCACGCTGGTCCAGCCGGCGCGCTTGGCCATTTCGACGGCGGCGAAGGTCTCCGTGAGCGTGCCGATCTGGTTGACCTTGACGAGGATCGAGTTGGCTGCCCGCTGGCGGATGCCTTCGCGCAGGATCTTCGGGTTGGTGACGAACAGGTCGTCGCCGACAATCTGGACCTTGCTGCCGAGCTTGGCGGTGAGGCCCTGCCAGCCGGCCCAGTCGCCCTCGGCCATGCCGTCCTCGATGCTGATGATCGGATACCTGTCGACCAGCGTGGCGAGATAATCGGCGAAGGCGGCGGAATCGAGTTCCAGCTTCTCGGAAGTCAGGCAGTACTTGCCGTCCCTGAAGAACTCCGAGCTGGCACAGTCGAGGCCGAGCAGCACGTCCTGGCCGGGCGTGTAGCCGGCGGCCTCGATGGCCTTGAGGATCAGCTCGA
>CAYYHO010000435.1:0-1608 GCA_964471725.1 uncultured Methyloversatilis sp.
AAGAGGAGATTGACTACCCCAAAGCGATAAAACCCGACCTTCTTCTTGTGATGAACCAGAAATCATGCGACGATTTTTTCCCGGATCTTAAACCGGATGGCCTTCTTATCGTGGATTCGACCTTAGTGACCCAGATTCCACAACCGCGGGCCTTTCAGATTCCTTTTACCCGGATTGCGAGAGAAAAATTTAAAAGGGAGATGGTGGCCAATATCGTTGCTCTTGGCGCTCTGTCTCAACTGACCCCGATCGTTTCATCCAAGGCCATCGAGTCCGCGGTTCTGGCACGGGTGCCAAAGGGGACAGAAAAGCTGAATCGGGATGCCCTGCAAGCCGGTATGGCGGCGGCGAAGCGGGCTAAGAAGGAATGGCTCAAGATCGAAATTCCTCCGGAAATTCCCAAAGAAGACCTTTTGGATTCGTATTAGTTTAGATTATCAGGGGATCGGGAGGCCAGGGTATCGGGAAACTTCCTGATCTCCTGATATTCTGATACACTTGATCAGACAATCCACATGAGAAGAAGCCCTTTCGTCTATTCCCTAACCAGAAAGGTTGCTAAACTGGTCTTGCCTTTTTTCTACCAGATTGAGACAGAGGCCAAAGGGACCCTTCCGGACGATGGCCCTGTGGTGATCCTTCCAAAGCACCAGCACTGGACTGATATTCCCCTCGTAGGTCTCGCTCTCCAACCTCCGCTCTATTTCGTGGCGAAGAAAGAACTTTTTCGATTTCCTCTGCTTCGTCACTATGTCTCCCTCGGAGGAGGCATTCCTGTGGATCGCGAGAAATCGATCCGGACGCTCGACTCCTTCAAAAAGCTCCTCACGTTGCTGAAAGCGAATGAGACGATCGTCATCTTTCCGGAAGGCACTTACTTTAGAAATATCGTGGGCGCCGGCAAAAGTCGGCTGCTTCGAATGATTCTGAAGTATCAGGAAGAGTTGAAACAGAAAATCCCTTTCATTCCCATCGGCATTCAATACGGAGAGAGAAAGGGATGGAGGAGGCGAGTGAAGATTTCGATCGGCTCTCCTCTTTATGCTGAGAGTGAATCGGAAGCAATCTCCCTGACAGATCGAGCGATGGAGGAGATCAGTCGTTTGTGTCAATTGCCAAGATGTCATGTGAAATTCGAAATTCGAAACCCGAAGCACGAAACAAATTCGAATGACCAAAATACAAAATTTGAGACAAAATCATAGGAAAATGTTTCGAACATTTGATATTCTAATTTGTTTCGGATTTCGAATTTCGTATTTCGGATTTTATTTTTAAAAAAGGAGGAATTATGCCAAGACGAGAAAAGGATAGAAAAATGGCGAGGAGAAGGAAACGAAAGAAGGAAAGAAAAAAACTCCGTGCCAAAGGACATCTGCCTCCGACTGCGCCCAAAGGGGCAGTGAAAGAGGCAGGGAAGAAACCTGAAAAGGCCGCCCCTAAAGAACCTCAAAAGAGAGTAAATGTAGTCGAATAGTCACATAGTCTTATAGTCACTTTGTCTATTTAAAATCGACGAAACGACGATACGACTATCTGACAATGAGACTATTTTGTTATTTGGATTTCATCGGGATGAAATACCAGGTTCCCTTCTTCATCTGCTTG
>CAYYHO010000436.1:0-1608 GCA_964471725.1 uncultured Methyloversatilis sp.
CGCGCGAAGTGACCGTAAAGCGGCACATGAGCGACAAGCGTCTCCTCCATCAAGAGATGCCCGCCGGAAAGAATATCGTGCTTCCGGCACCACGATTGAATCTGACCGAAGTAGTTCTCGGCCACCAACTCGCCGATCAAGTTCCAGAAGTCGTAGCGGGCTTGCGCGCCGGCGGCGCCAGCTTCGGCCACCAGGGGGGGCAGCAAGGGGCGCAACTCTCGGCCGTAGCGCTTGCGGAAATCATCTTCGATAGTTCGCGACCAAGGCAACACGCGGTACGGCATCGGCCGAAACCAAAGGTTCTGCAACGAGGGCTCGTCGGTAAAGGCGGCAACGAAGCAGCGCCCCAGATCGGGCCCCAACTTCTCGGCATAGCGCGCGTGGGTAACCTCCAAGAATCGCGCCGTCGGCTCGGGGGTCAACAGGTCGATGCAGGGCTTCTTGTACGCAAGGCTCATCGCCGCGTGCGTCCCTTCGTAAATCAAGTCGTCGGTCATCACCACCACGAACCAGTCGCCCGCCGGAGCCTCCCACGTAAGCCGCCCGTCGCGAACCAACGCGGTCAAATCCTGACGTTCGCTTAGCACAATCGCGCCGTCACGGCGCGGCAACGCGGCCGCTAAGACCAATCGGCCGGGCGGCGCAGTCAGCAAGACCTCGCCGCCGCGGCTGGTCGCTTCGGCCGTCAATAGTCCGCGCGCCGCCCACTCCGGATGGTCGCGCAGCGTGATCCCGCCCGCACTGCCCGACGGGTATCCGCACTCGTCGTAGAGCCAAAGCGACATGCCCGCGGCCTTGGCCATCCGAACCCCGCGCAGGAAGGCCGGCCACATCGTCTCATCCTCGACATAGCCCTCAAAGGCGACATTGCCGGCAAAACCCCCGAAGCCCCGCGCCGCCAACCTCTGAAGCTGCCGATCCTGCTCGGTGGGGTTGTCTCTCTGAGCATGGATGATCGGCAAGATGCGGGTTGAAGGCGGCGGCAGCGCAAAACGCTCGGCCAGCGGGCGGTCCTCCGTCGGTAACGGCGGCAGCACCAACTCGGGCGATTCCGCCCCCCGGCACATCGCGCACCACAGCCCGAGAAGAACAGAATATCCCAAGGCTCGTTTCATGAAGCTTCTCTCGCTAATCAAGATTCGAACGATCGGCACCGTTTTCGAGAACCGCGCTTTTGAACCGTGCATTCGACCTTGTAGGGCACAATTCACCGCGACGACCCGCGAGCCCGACCGAAGAACAAACACGCAATCGAGTGCCCCTTCGACCGACGACTGTCGGAAAACGCTTCAATGTATCAGACGACGCTCACCCCCGCATCAAGGTTAGCAATCCGCCGGCCCTTGGTCTACGTTCGAAGGCCGCGATTCAACCACCGGAGGAATCGTCTCTTATCACCGCGATGGCGGAGCGGCATCCGGCGAGGCTCATCATGGGGGCGATGCCGGCGGAACAGGCGGCCGACGCCCTGCCCCGAGAGGAGGCCGTTGGCCACCCGAAGGGCGAAGCGGTCGACGCCCTGGATCCGGGTCCCGAGAAACCCGAGCACCACGTGCGCCTGCTCGATGGGCGCCTCGACCCGCTTGAGCCTCGGGGATGCGGGTGCTC
>CAYYHO010000437.1:0-1603 GCA_964471725.1 uncultured Methyloversatilis sp.
CGCGGGGAGGTGACGGGTGTTCGCCGCTGCGCGGCTCCGGTTCGTTGGCTGCGCCGCCCTTGGGGCGGCCCTGCGGCCGGCGCTCATGCTTGCATTCCCTCGTCCATTGCCGTGCGCACCTCGCGCAGGAAGGCAGTGACCTGCACCGCAGCAGTGCCGGGCTGCGCCTGCTCGATGGTTTCGATGATTTTACTGCCGATCACCACCGCGTCCGCAAGCTGTGCAATGCGCGCGGCGCTCGCCGCGTCGCGGATGCCGAAACCCACCCCGACCGGCATGCCGACCTTGGCGCGGATCGCCGGGATCCGCTGCGCCACCTCGTCAAGGTCGATGGTCGCCGCGCCGGTCACGCCCTTGAGCGACACGTAATAGATATAACCGCTGCCGAGCCGCGCCACATCGGCAAAACGCGCTTCGACCGAAGTGGGCGCCAGCAGGAAAATCGGATCGATGCCGGCCTGTTTGAGCATTTGCGAGAATTCGCCGGATTCTTCCGGCGGGTAATCGACCACCAGCACGCCATCGACACCCGCAGCGGCGGCGTCCTTGACGAAGGCGGCAGGGCCGCTGCCCCCATAGGCCTCGAGCGGGTTGGCGTAGCCCATCAGCACCACCGGCGTGGTCGCGTCGGTCTTGCGGAACTCATGCACCATGCCCAGCACGACGTGCAGGCTGACACCGAACGACAGGGCGCGCTCCGAAGCGCGCTGGATCGTCGGCCCGTCGGCCATCGGATCGGAGAACGGCACGCCGAGCTCGATGATGTCGGCGCCGCCCGCGACCAGCGCCCGCATCAGCGGCACCGTCTCGCCGGGTTCGGGATGACCGGCGGTGATGAAGGGGATCAGCGCCGCTCTTTTTCCCTGCGGGCCGCTGGTCTGGAGTTCGGCAAATTTGGCGGATATGCGCGACATGATGCGATGGAATTGGTTGATCGATCAGAACTGGATTCCGGATTTTTCGGCGACGGTATGCATGTCCTTGTCGCCCCGGCCGGAAAGATTGACCAGCAGGATCCTGTCCGGCGGCAGGGTCGGGGCCAGGCGCGCGGCATAAGCCAGCGCATGGCTCGACTCGAGCGCCGGGATGATTCCCTCGTCGCGGCACAGGTCGTGAAAGGCCGCCAAGGCCTCGTCGTCGGTCACGGTCGCATACTCCGCGCGACCGCTGTCCTTGAGCCAGGCATGTTCGGGGCCGACGCCGGGATAGTCGAGTCCGGCTGAAATCGAGTGGGTCTCGATGATCTGGCCGTTGGCATCCTGCAGCAGGTAGGTGCGGTTGCCATGCAGCACGCCCGGGCGGCCGGCCGTCAGCGAGGCGGCATGCTTGCCGGTGTTCATGCCGTGGCCGGCCGCTTCGACGCCGACCAGCCTGACCGCCATATGGGGAATGTAGTCGTAAAAAATGCCCATGGCGTTGGAACCGCCGCCGACGCAGGCGATCACCGCATCAGGGTGCCGTCCCGCCAGCGCCGACATTTGTTCGAGGCACTCGCGGCCGATGACCGACTGGAAATCGCGCACCATCATCGGATAGGGATGCGGCCCCGCCACCGTGCCGATGATGTAGAAGGTATCCGCGATATTCGTCACCCAGTCGCGCA
>CAYYHO010000438.1:0-1600 GCA_964471725.1 uncultured Methyloversatilis sp.
AAGTCGACCGTGGCCGACTGCCGCGCCTGCGGCCTGTGCCAGGCGCGCAGGCAGGCGGTGCTGGGCGTCGGCGATGTCGAGGCCGACTGGCTGTTCGTCGGCGAGGGGCCGGGTGCCGAAGAGGACGAGCGCGGCGAACCCTTCGTCGGCCAGGCCGGCAAACTGCTCGACAACATGCTGGCGGCGATCGACCTGAAGCGAGGCCAGGGTGTGTATATCGCCAATGCCGTCAAGTGCCGGCCGCCCGCCAACCGCACGCCGGAGCCCGGCGAAACCGCCGCCTGCTGGCCGTTTCTCGCGCGCCAGATCGAACTGATCCGGCCCCGGCTGATCGTCACGCTCGGCAAGCCCGCCGCGCAGACCTTGCTGCAGCAGGAAGTGAAGATCGCCGCGGCGCGCGGGCAGGTGCATGACTTCGCCGGCATGGCGCTGATCGTCACCTACCACCCGGCCTACCTGCTGCGCAATCCGCCAGACAAAAGCAAGGCCTGGGAAGACCTCTGCTTCATGCGCCGGACGGTCGCGGCGCTGTAGCTTTCATGATGGGTGGGCTACGCCCCCGATCATGAAAGCGGCCCGCCCCCCTTCTCCCCCCTCCGGGGGGTTATTGCCTGCTCGCTGCGCTCGTCTATTACGGGGTACTCCGCAAGGACACCTGAGCGGATTGCGCCTGGCGGCGCGTGCCGCGTTTGCTGGGGGCGGCCCTGCGCAAACGCTGCGGCGTTATTTCACGTGAATCAATCCCGCTCCGGTAAAATGACGCCATGACCGCCACCCCCCTGATGCGCGCCGATCAGTCGGCCTTGCTCGTCATCGACGTGCAGGAACGCTTGCTGCCGCACATCCATGATTGGCAGCGCGTGCTGGAGCACTGCGAATGGCTGGTGCAGGTGGCGCAGCGGCTCGGCGTGCCGGTGGCGGCGACCGAGCAGTATCCCAAGGGCATCGGCCGCCTGCATCCCCGACTGGCGCAGTGCCTGCCGGCCGGCGCCACCGGCGAGAAAATCCACTTTTCCTGCGTCGCCGGCAATTGCCTGCCTGGGCTGCCGGGCATGGAGCGGCCGCAGATCGTCGTTTGCGGCGTCGAGTCGCATGTCTGCGTGCTGCAGACCGTGCTGGATCTCGCCGCGGCCGGCAAGCAGGTATTCGTGGTGGCGGAAGCCGTCGGTTCGCGCGATCCCGCCCACAAGGCGCTCGCCCTCGAGCGCATGCGCGCGCAGGGCGTGACGATCGTCTGCCGGGAAATGGTGGCGTTCGAGTGGCTCGCCGCGGCCGGCACCGCGCAATTCCGCGACATCAGCAAGAACTTCCTCAAGAGCCAAGCTTCCGCCGGGCCGTCCCAAGGAAGCGCCAGCCAACAACCCGGAGTGGGCGTAGCCCACGAACACCCGTCACCCCCGCCTGGGCGGGGGGTGGGGGGTGGGGGATAGAGTTGTGCGCATCCTCCTCTCCAACGACGACGGCTATTTCGCTCCCGGCCTCGAGGCGCTGGCCCAGGCCGTGAGCGGCCTCGGCGACGTCACCGTGGTGGCGCCCGAGCGCAACCGCAGCGGCGCGTCGAATTCGCTGACGCTCGACCGGCCGCTGCACCTGAAGCGCG
>CAYYHO010000439.1:0-1597 GCA_964471725.1 uncultured Methyloversatilis sp.
TTGCCGGCGCTCGCTGAGGGATTAGAATTAGCCGCGGGTGATATGGACGGAATGCTCATGTTGTAACCTCCGACTGTGTTATATAATCCTGTCGATATAGTTGCTCAATCCCGGATATGAGCGGACCGCAACGGAAGGTCCTTCCTTAAATTCGGAAGATAGGATAGCCCTTTCCTCTTTTATGCCCCCGTGCTTTTGCTGTCTTCCAAGAAACGGATGCTCTCTCCTCTCCATGAATCGATCTGTCTCCTGCTGGACAAAGACATCAAATCTCTCTAACCTGAAACCACTCTCCTCCAGAATTTTTCGAAGTTCTGTCCGATGGGCATCGAGCAACTCCTTCGTCGTCGGAATTTCTGTCCAGAGAATGGCCCTGACCATTTCCTTTTCTTTTGTCACTTCCATATAGAGGTTACCCAGCCCGGGGGGATCCAAGCTCAGTTTAACCCTCTCCTCTCCGTTTTGAACAGACCAGAGGATTTTCCGGCTGACCTGATGAAAAACGTCAAACGGTTCCAATCGTTGAGCGAAACTATTCTGCCCCTTCGGAAGCTCCACATGCATGAAAGACTCTGTTTTGGGTTCACACCCGATTCCGTTCTGTTGTAACCAGAGTTCTGAACGGGAGGCACCATCCTGGATGGATGCTGATTTGTGGCTGCCATTTCCAGATTCTGGGCTTGATCCAGTGAGATGAGGGGAAACAAGGGATTCAGGTTTAAATACCAAGTCCGGTTCGCCTTTCCCGGGAGAAACAGGGGGAGAATTGAAAGAAGTCGAGCCCCTCTGGCCACTGTCCTCCATCCTTCCAGTCATGAGACGGTTGCCCGCATCTTTTCCCTCAATCTGAACCGGGGAGAAAGGTGTTGCATGACGAATGTTCGTTCGGTTTAAAACCTTTGGATCGATCTCAGAAACATCCCAATTGAAGAGCGATAAGTCTGATGCCATTTTCCCACTCCCGAACTGATATGGGGAATGATGGTGCAATTCTCCTTCAACCCCTTGAGACATAAAGGATTCCCGAAGGGGAAGGCCTAACTGATCAGGCCGAGGCGGGCAAGAGGGATTAGAACCAGGTCTCCCCAGACTATCCGTATCTCTGGCAATCAAAGGGGCTGTCATATCTTCCATCTTTTCCGAAGGCAGGAAAGGTTCTCTCTGAATGTCTGTGCTCATCACATTGAGGAAATGGATAGGGCCCGACTTTGGCAATGGGGTTTCCGACGGTTGATGGAATGAAGGAGTAGGCCCTTGACCTTCAGGCGGGGCGGGAACGTTCAATGGGTTAATGAAGGTTATGGTGAAAAATGGATTGAAGGCATAGGAGTTACAAGGCCCATCTTCATCCGACTGGGACGGGAATGACTTTTTCGATGAAGCAAATAGTCCCCCCCCTTGGCATCCATTGCCATAACAATATCCTTCTTCCATATTGTTCATTTGATTCAGGAGAAGTAAAAAGGACTCCTCTGATGGAAAATCAGGAAGAAAGGCAGAAAGATTTCCTTCGAATCCAAGCGGCATCAGATTGGTTAAAGGTAGTAGGTCCGTCATTTGCCATAAAACATAGCAATGGATGTGCCAAAATAAATCA
>CAYYHO010000440.1:0-1596 GCA_964471725.1 uncultured Methyloversatilis sp.
CGACGAGAATCGGGAGATCCACAGGTTTTCGACTCTTTTCACCGCCCAGAACGTCCGCGATATGGTTGCCGCCGATCACGGCATCAGCGATGCGATCAACTGGTGCCGCAAAACTGCGGTAACGAAGGTCTATGTCGAGTCGTTCCGCGACGGATACCAGGCCGACCGATCAGCGTTGGAAATGGTCCGAGATCGGCTTCGCGCGGCCGAAATCGAGGTGTCGGGCTGCGTAACGCCCACGAAGGTCGGAAAGATCTCGACCGGTTGGAAGATCATATCGTGTTACACCGATCTGCCCACTCAACAGCGGGTGCGAGAGATCTTCGAATTCACCGCCGGGCTGTTCGACGAGATCATGATCGACGATTTCTGGTTCACCGATTGCGCCTGCCCCGACTGCGACTCGGCCCGGCAGGCCAGGCGAGTTGCGATCGGCTCAAACAGCTTTCCGGTCGAGGGCGACTCTTGGGCCGACTACCGCTGCGAACTGATGGTTCGACTATCGCGGGAAAACGTGCTTGTCGCTGCGCGGAAGGTCAATCCTCGGGTGAAATTGATCATCAAATATCCGCAATGGTACGATCGCTTCCACGAACGGGGCTACGACGTACTCCGCGAGACAGCCGACTTCGACCAGATTTGGGTGGGTACTGAAACCCGCGACTACAACGACCCGCGCTGGGGCGGCACCCCGCAATACGAAGCCTTCTTCATCATGCGCTGGCTGGGGGGCATCGGCGGGGAGAAGTGCGGCGGCGGCTGGTTCGATCCCTATGGAACAACCGAAAGCACCTATGTCGAACAAGCGAGGCAAACCATCTTGGGCGGCGCCCGGCAGTCGCTCTTGTTCTGCTACGGTTCGCTGCTACAGCAAACCGGGCCGAAGAACGTCGAGGCCCTTCGGGTGGCGATCCCCGAACTGTTCGAGGTGGCTCGGCAGGTTCGGCAGCGTCGGCCCGTCGGTGTGGCTGCCTACAAGCCGGCCGGCAGCGATCCTGGGAAGGAGCAACGAGTTTTTGATTTCGTGGGGATGCTCGGCGTGCCGTTGATGCCCTGCCACGAGTTTCCGGTTGACGCGCCGGCGGGCTTCTTTTCGGTTCATGCCCTGAAAGACTCGCAACTGGCGGAGCGGCTCGAAGCATTCCTCACTGCGGCCAAACCAGCGTTGATCACCGACGGGCTCGCGGCCGCTCTGGAGGGCAAAGTTAAGTTGGACCGGCCCAACGTAACGATTCTGCCCGTTCAGGCGAATCCCAAGAGACTGCTTGATCTGCCGGAATCGGAACTTAATCGCGGGCGGGCGACGCTTCTGCGGCCGCTGGGCCGACGCTTCGAGTCGCCGAATCGGGTGGCGCTCTATCTGTTCGACGATGGAAGTTGGGTGGTCGAGAACTTCAACGATGCCGCCGTCGCCGTGCGGCTTGATGGAGAGAGCTTCGACGTTCCCGCCCGCGGCTGGAAAATGCAGTGGAAGACGAAATGACCCCGTGCCGCGATTTCCGGCCGATCCTGCGGCATTCACGTGGAAAATTGCGGCTCTGTTGTGGCCGGCCACTATTGGGGGGTAGAATTATTTCAGGGCGACGTTCCGGCGTT
>CAYYHO010000441.1:0-1590 GCA_964471725.1 uncultured Methyloversatilis sp.
ATTTTCTGCGGTTTTTGCGAGGAAGCCTGCCCGGTCGATGCCATCGTCGAGACGCATATTTTCGAATACCACGGCGAGACGCGCGGCGATCTGATCTACACCAAGCAGATGCTGCTGGCGAATGGCGACCGCTATGAGCCGGTAATCGCCAAGAACCGCGCTTTGGACGCTCCTTACAGGTAATCGGCCGATAATGGAATTCAAGACCTTCGTCTTTTACGTGCTCGCGGCGATGCTGCTTCTGGCGGCCCTGCGCGTGATCACGGCCAAGAACCCCGTGCATGCGGTGCTGTTCCTCGTACTGGCCTTCTTCTCGGCGGCCAGCCTCTGGCTGCTGTTGCAGGCCGAGCTGCTCGCCCTCGTGCTGCTCATGGTGTACGTCGGCGCCGTGATGGTGCTGTTCCTGTTTGTCGTGATGATGCTCGACATCGACCTGGCGCGGCTGCGTCACCGTTTCTGGAGCTATCTGCCGCTGGGCGCCGTGGTCGGCCTGCTGATTGTGCTGCAGATGGCGCTGGTGCTCGGCGGCAAGTATTTCGGCGCCGAAGCCTTGCCAGGCCACACCATGCCGGCCGACTACAGCAACACCAAGGAACTCGCCCGCCTGCTGATCGCCGAGTACTACTACCCGTTCGAACTGGCCGCGGTGCTGCTGCTGGTCGGCATCATCGCCGCCGTCATGCTCACCATGCGGACGCGCAAGGACACCAAGTACCAGAAGCCGCACGAGCAGGTCGCCGTCCGGCGCGCAGATCGCGTGCGCATGGTGCAGATGGCGACCGAAAAAGAGGCGCCTGCCGATGCGACGGCGCCGGCCGACAAGCAGGGAGGTCAATAAGTCATGCTGTCGCTCTCCCACTACCTGATCCTGTCCGCCATGCTGTTCTCCATCAGCATCGTTGGCATCTTTCTCAACCGCAAGAACATCATCGTCCTCCTGATGGCCATCGAGCTGATGCTGCTCTCGGTGAACATGAATTTCGTCGCCTTCTCGCACTATCTCCACGATGCCGCCGGACAGCTGTTCGTGTTCTTCATCCTTGCCGTGGCGGCGGCCGAGGCAGCGATCGGCCTGGCGATCCTCGTCGCGTTGTTCCGCAACCTCTCGACCATCCACGTCGATGACCTCGACAGCCTGAAGGGTTAAATAGTATGGCCCCCCACGCTCACCTCATTGACCAATTCGGTTCGCTGCCCCCCACTGGGGGGCGGCTGCCCTCTTGGGGCGGCCCGGCGAGGACAGCGACATGAAACTGCTCTATCTCATCGTTCCGCTGGCTCCCCTGCTGGGAGCGATCATCGCCGGACTGTTCGGCAAGGCGATCGGCCGCACCGGCGCGCACCTGATCACCATCCTCGGCGTCACCGTCTCGTTCCTGGCCTCGCTGGTCATTTTCAATGACGTCATGGATGGCAACACCTTCAACGGCGATGTCTATACCTGGCTGGTGTCCGGCGGACTCAGCCTCAGCATCGGCTTCCTGATCGACGCCGACCAGCCGATGGTCTGGCGCGGGCCGATGGTGACGCAGGCGTTGCAGCAGCTGCTGATGCAGACCAACTGGCACGACCTCGACTACCTGGTGGTCG
>CAYYHO010000442.1:0-1587 GCA_964471725.1 uncultured Methyloversatilis sp.
CACATCGAGCATCTGAATGGCGGCGAGTTTCTCCAGGACCGAACGCGGCATCAGCCCCGGCGCCAGATCGCGCAACCGGCGACCGAGTGTCACGTGAAGGCAATACGCCAGGAACGCGATGAAGATGTGCGCTTCGATCCGTTCCATGTTCTGATGAAAAATCGGCCGCAGACCGAGGTCGCCCTTCAAATTGCGGAAGGCCGCTTCGACTTGTCCGAGCTGCAAATAGAACTGCCACAACTGCGGCGCCGGCCGCTCGGGCATGTTGCTGCGCAAGAGATACCGGCCTTCGTGGCGCCGCGCCTCCCGCAGTTTGTCCCAGCGCAGCGCAAAGGAAAACTCCGGCGCCGGCCCTTGCGCAGGCCTTTTCTTACGACGACCACGCGTCGCCGCCGGCACCGTGATCGCGAACAGGCGCCAGGCCGCCGGGGCCTGTTGGCGGGCCGCCCCGAGCTTCATCAGCAACGCGTCGCGCTTTGGCTTCATTCGCGCGAGTTCCTGCAGGCGATCGCGCAGCCAGCGCATCTGCCGGCGACGCATGGCACGTTCCTTGTGCACCCGGTCGCGGCTCTGCGCGAAGAGATAGACTTCGCCCGACTCGGCCAGGAGCTTCACGTCCACCCCTTCGCGTGCCTGCACCCAGGGCAGGGCGGCGAGTTTTTGTTCCAGTTGCGTCAGCCGGCCCTTCGGCGTGCCCACGAGGTAGAGCACAGGCGGAGTGCTCGCGCGCATCTGCTTCAGGATCTCCTCGGTCGGGATGCCGCGGTCCATCACCCAGATCCGCTGCGCCTGGCCATATTGTTTTTCGATCTTCGCCAGAAAATCCCGCAGGGTGGTCTTGTCGCTGGTGTTGCCCGGCATGACTTCATAGGCGAGCGGGAAACCCTCGGGCGTGACGATCAGTGCGATGACCACCTGCACGCAATCGGGCCGCTTGTCCCGGCTGTAGCCGAACTTCCGCTTGTCGCCCTCGGGAAATGGCGGGTCGCTTTCAAAATAGCTCGACGTGAGATCATAGAGCAGCACGTCGAACTTCGCGTTGCACAGATCCCGCCAGCGCTGCGTAAGATGATCGCACAGCGCCGCCTTGTGGGCCAGGAGCATATCATGGCAGGCGTAGAGCTTGTGCGCCTCGGCCAGCGCAGCGAAATCGGCCCCGAGCAGATCGCCCAGCGCCGAGCGCTCGAACCACTCGCGGTGCAGCCGCCACTCGCTGCCCGGATCGATCAGGCGATACGCGACGAGGGTCTGCAGGATCAGATCCCAGCGCGTGCCCTTGCGGCTGGGTGGCAGCCGCTCGCCCCAGAAGCGATCGAGCCCCATTTCCTGATACAAGTGACACGCGAGCCAGCAGGCGCCATACTGGCGCGGCCGGCGCAGCTCCATCTCCGCGAGCTTGACCCGCACGAGGTCGGCGCCGGCCTCGGCCTCGAGCGCGCGGTCGGCGGGGAACAGCGCAACGGTGCGCGGCTGAAGCTCGCCGTCGGCAAACACCTCGATCGACTTTTGCCAGGCGCTTTGCTGCCGATCATTAACTATTCAGCACTTTTCCGGCTTTGGGACGAAATCGGGGAGCTTGCCTGAGAA
>CAYYHO010000443.1:0-1574 GCA_964471725.1 uncultured Methyloversatilis sp.
AATCGAGGCCGCCGCGCTCGCCGATGAGGCCGCGCAGAAGTTCATGGAAGGCCGCCCGGCGAAAAAGATCGTCGTGGTGCCCGGCCGTCTCGTCAATATCGTCGCTTAAAAGGGAATAACCATGCGCAAGCTGATCTTCCTGATGCTGGCAGCCGGCCTTGCCGGCTGCGGCTTCCAGCTGCGCGGCAGCTACAGCCTGCCCTGGGACACGCTCTACCTCGGCATGCCGGAAACCAGCGAGATGTACGCCCAGATCAGGCGCAACATCGAGGCCGCGACGCCCACCCGCATCAGCAAGGACCCGAAGGCGGCGCAGGCTTCCCTCGTCATCCTGCGCAACGAGCCGGCCAAGCACATCCTGTCGCTGTCCGGCACCGGTCTGGTGCGCGAGTTCCAGCTGGTGCACACCTTTTCCTATCGCATCGTCGATGCCGGCGGCACGGAATTGAAGCCGCCGACGCAGATCATCCTGATGCGCGAAATGAACTTCGACGACATGCAGATCCTGGCCAAGGAATCCGAAGAGGTCACCATCCGCCGCGAGATGCAGCACGACCTGGTGCAGCAGTTGCTGCGCCAGCTCGCCTCGGCGGCGCGCGTCGCCAGGAACTGAAGCTGCCGTGCAACTGCGCCCGGAACAGCTCGCCACCCATCTGGCGCAATCCGGCCGGCCGCTCGCGCCGCTTTACGTCCTCTACGGCGACGATCCCCTGTCGAGCATCGAGGCGGGCGACGCCCTGCGCGCCGCCGCCCGCCGCCAGGGCTACGACGAGCGCAGCGTGCTCGTCGTCACGCCGACCTTCAAGTGGGATGAGCTGTTCCACGCCGCCGGCAACCTGTCCCTGTTCGGCGGCCGCACGCTGGTCGACCTGCGCATGCCCGGCGGCAAGCCCGGCCGCGACGGCGGCGAAGCGCTGCAGCGCTACTGCAAGGCGCCGCCCGCAGACGTGCTGACCCTGATCACGCTGCCCGAAATGGACTGGCGGGCGAAGAAGGCGGCCTGGTTCGCCGCGCTGCTCTCGGCCGGCGTGGCCATCGAATGCAATGCGCCGCCGCTGCCACAGTTGCCGCAATGGATCGCGCGGCGGCTCGCCGCCCAGCGGCAATCGGCGCCGCGCGAGGCGCTCGAATTCATCGCCCTCCATGTCGAGGGCAACCTGCTCGCCGCGCACCAGGAGATCCTCAAGCTCGGCCTGCTGCATCCGCCCGGCGAAATCTCGATGGCCGAGGTTTCGGCGGCCGTGCTGAACGTCGCCCGCTACGACATCGACGACCTGCGCGAGGCCCTGAAGGCAGGCGACACGACGCGCTGCGTGCGCACCCTCGAAGGCCTGCGCGCCGAAGACGCCCCGCTGCCGCTGGTGCTCTGGGCGCTGACCATGGAGGCGCGCACGCGCGCCCTGAGGCCGGCGCTCTTGCACGCCGCGCGAATTGATCGCATCATCAAGGGGCTCGTCGGCGGCGACCGCTGGGACGAATGCCTGCAACTTTCCTTACGCTTGACCAGAGCCGGGGCTTGACAATGGACAGGGACATGAATGTCGCGCACTACATGGACAGCGTGGGCAAGGCGG
>CAYYHO010000444.1:0-1571 GCA_964471725.1 uncultured Methyloversatilis sp.
TAGCCCGGATATTTCATGAATAGGTATCGGCGGAACGGCCGAAAGGCGCTCTAATACTGGTTATCGAAGCCGTATATAGAGGAGTTCCGCCGATGCCAGATTGTACCGGTCAGCAGATGTTGTTTGGGCGTGTTGGACGCCGCGCGATTGAAGCGGATTTCACGGGCGGCGCGCTCAGTTCCGATGGTGGATTGATGCTGGTGCGGCAGGTGGATCGGAAGATCGGTCTGTCCCGTGCGGTGGCCGCTGCGCTCTCGGACCCCCGTGATCCGGAACGGATTACCCACCCGTTGCGCGATCTGGTGGCCCAGCGGCTGTACGGTCTGTGCTGCGGCTACGAGGACTTGAACGACCACGACGTGCTGCGCCACGATCCGCTGATGCAGACGGCGGTGGGCAAGGTCGAGGAACTGGCCAGCAGCCCGACCTTCTCGCGGCTGGAGACTGGGGCGACGCGCGCCGACGTGATGGCGCTGAACCGCGTGCTGGTCGAGCAGTTCATTGCCGCGCAGAACCCGGCGCCGAAGGAACTGATCCTCGACGTCGATGCTTCTGATGTCCCCCTGCATGGCGACCAGGAACTGTCGCAGTTCCATGGCTACTACGACCACTACTGCTACCTGCCGCTGTACGTCTTCTGCGGCCAGGCGATGCTGGCCTGCCTGCTGCGGCCGTCGCGCATCGACGGCGCCCGGCATGCCGCCGCCGTGATCAAACTGATCGTCACCCGGCTACGTCAAGCGTGGCCCAGCGTGCGTATCGTTGTCCGGGGCGATTCCGGCTTCTGCCGGCAGCGGCTGATCCGCTGGTGCGAGCGCCAAGGCATCGGCTACGTCATCGGCGTGGCCCGGAATGCGCGCCTGCACAAGGTGGTCGAGGCGTGGGAGGCGGAGCTTGAGGCCGCTTTCGCCGCCACGGGCGCCAAGCAGCGCACGATCCACGCGTTTCGCTATGCCGCCGACTCGTGGAATGTCGAGCGGCGTGTCGTCACCCGCCTGGAGTTCGGCCACCAGGGCGCCAACCCGCGCTTCGTCGTCACCAATCTCGACCTGCCGGCCGACGCGCTCTACGACGGACTCTACTGCCAGCGCGGCGAAGCCGAGAACCGCATCAAGGAAGCGCAGCTCGATCTGTTCGGCGCCCGCGCCAGTTGCCACAAGTTCCTCGCCAACGGGCTGCGCCTGATGTTCGCCGCCCTGGCCTATACGCTGATGCAGCGCCTGCGACAGATCGCCCTGCAGGGCACTGATCTCGCGAACGCCGCGGCAGCAACGATCCGCGTCCGGCTGCTCAAGATCGGCGCCGCGATCCTGCGCAACACCCGCCGTATCCGCATCATGCTCGCCTCGCATCACCCGCTGCGCGATACCTTCCTGACCGCAGCCCGGGCGCTCGCTCCATAGCCTTTCCCGAGTGCGACCCCGACATGTTGAAGCTTCGGGGGTTGGGGTAAGTTCGTCCGCCGTTCGCCCACACGCCGGTTTCTTGCGCAGCGTCAGCCTCCCAACCGACGATTTGCCCTTCCAAAGGCAATTACCGCCTGCCAGCGGGGGAATGGTGAAATATCCGGG
>CAYYHO010000445.1:0-1551 GCA_964471725.1 uncultured Methyloversatilis sp.
GCTCCGTCGCCAAGTACATCGCCGTTTCGACCCTTGAGGCAACCTACGATGTGCGCTCGATGGCCAAGACTTCGACCAAGGTATTCGTGCTCGAAGTCATGGGGCGCCATGCCGGCTGGATTGCGGCTGCCGGCGCCATGGCCTCCAGCGAGGCGGCCGAATTGCCCATCATCGTGCTGTTCCCGGAAGTGCTGTTCGACCAGAAGAAGTTCCTCGCCCGGGTCGATGCGCTGGTCAAGAAATTCGGCTACTGCACCGTCGTGGTTTCCGAAGGCTGTCATCATCCGGATGGCCGTTTCCTCGCCGAACAGGGTACGCGGGACGCTTTCGGCCATGCCCAGTTGGGCGGCGCCGCACCGGTGGTTGCCAACATGGTCAAGGATGCGCTTGGCTACAAGTTCCACTGGGGCGTCGCCGACTACCTGCAGCGCGCCGCACGCCACGTCGCATCCAAGGCGGACGTCGACCAGGCCTATGCGGTCGGCAAGGCGGCGGTCGAGTTCGCGCTCCAGGGCCACAACTCGGTGATGCCGACGGTCGAACGCACGTCGAACAAGCCATACAAATGGAAGGTCGGCATGGCGCCGCTCGCCAAGGTGGCCAACGTCGAAAAGATGATGCCGAAGAATTTCATCACCAAGGATGGTTTCGGCATCACCGCCAAGTGCCGCGAGTATCTCGCGCCATTGATGAAAGGTGAGGACTATCCGCCTTATGGCGCGGATGGTTTGCCCAAGTATGTGACGTTGAAAAATGTCGCTGTGTCGAAAAAACTGCCCGAGTTCAAGCTCTAGGCTCAGGCAGGTTCAGGTTTACTTCACTACGTAATTTTTTGGAACAGGGGGGTCTATGTCATGTCAGAAGGTCTGATTTTTGCGTTGGTCTGTGCCGTCGGCGCTATTGCCTACGGTTTAATCTCCACTCAGTGGATTCTGGGGCTGCCGACCGGCAATGACCGGATGCGGGAAATCTCCGCAGCGGTTCAGGAAGGTGCGCAAGCCTACCTGAAGCGTCAATACACCACGATCAGCATGGTCGGCTTGGTGCTTACTGCAGTGATCTGGATTTTCCTGGGCGCGGCCACGGCAGTCGGCTTCATCCTGGGTGCAGTCCTCTCCGGCCTGGCCGGCTTCATCGGCATGAACGTTTCCGTGCGCGCCAACGTACGCACCGCCGAAGCGGCCAAGGGTGGCATCAATACCGCGCTGAATGTCGCCTTCCGTGGCGGCGCCATCACCGGCATGCTGGTGGTCGGCCTCGGCCTCCTGGGCGTGGCCGGTTTCTTTGCCTACCTCCAGGCGACCTCTCCGGCTGGCGTTGCGATGTCCACGCTCCTGCATCCGCTGATCGGCCTCGGCTTCGGCTCCTCGCTGATTTCCATCTTCGCCCGTCTCGGCGGCGGCATCTTCACCAAGGGCGCCGACGTCGGTGCCGACCTGGTGGGCAAGGTCGAAGCCGGCATTCCGGAAGACGATCCGCGCAACCCGGCCGTGATTGCCGACAACGTCGGCGACAACGTCGGCGACTGCGCCGGCATGGCCGCCGACCTGT
>CAYYHO010000446.1:0-1546 GCA_964471725.1 uncultured Methyloversatilis sp.
AAGACGTCGAGGCCCGACGTGTAGAAGTCGCGACTGAAGGGCCAGAGCGCCATGACCCCGTGGGGTTCGCGGGAGTCCTTGCCGAGCCAGTCCAGCAGGACATGGCTGCCCCAGGCGGCGCAGCCCAGCAGGCCCGCGTGCAGCGCCGGCAGTCCCAGCCATGGCGCCAGCGGCGCGGCGGCCACGCCCGCCAGCGCGGCTCCTCCCACACTGTGCGACATCGTTCGGTGGCTGCCCATCAGGATGTCCAGGTCCGGAGCCGCCGCGAATACGACGCAGAACACGGCCACGCGCAGCGTCGAGCGGCGGCCGCGCGGCGGCGCGGGGTTCGCCGGGCCTGGCTGTCCGGCGGCTTTCGAAGCATCGGCCGCGCCGGCGCGGGAAGCGCGGCGCGCCCACCAGAGCGACAGTCCGGCCAGGGCGTGGCCAACGGGCGTGGGCATACCCCACGGTAGCAATCCCTGCCACCCACCGGCAATCCCCCGTGCAGCAGAACCTGCTGGCGCGGGGTTGAGGGGCGAAAGCCAATAGCCGTGTAACTTATTGAAAACAGGACTGTAACATGATAGTCGCGATGGATTTTCGTTTGACTCGAGACCGGTACGAATCTAGAATCACCCAGTTCCCTGTCGGACCAACGAGGAGCGTACATGGCTGCTGACGAACGGATTGAGCGTAACAAGGCCATCGACGTCGCCGTCGGGCAAATCGAGAAGCAGTTTGGGAAAGGCGCGATCATGCGCCTTGGGCAGAAGGGCGCGATTGCGCCCATCGACGCGATCCCAACCGGCGCCATCAGTCTCGACTATGCCCTGGGCATTGGCGGCGTGCCTCGCGGGCGGGTGGTCGAGATCTTCGGGCCGGAGTCGTCGGGCAAGACCACGCTGGCCCTGCAGGTCATCGCGCAGGCGCAGCGTCTGGGCGGCATGGCCGCGTTCGTCGATGCCGAGCATGCGTTGGACGCTACCTACGCCGGCAAGCTGGGCGTCAATCTGGAAGACCTGCTCGTGTCGCAGCCGGACAACGGCGAACAGGCGCTCGAGATCGTGGAAGTGCTCGTCCGCTCGGGCAGCGTGGACGTGGTTGTCGTCGATTCGGTGGCCGCGCTCGTGCCGCGCGCCGAGATCGAGGGTGAGATGGGCGACGCGCAGGTCGGTCTGCAGGCGCGCCTGATGTCGCAGGCCCTGCGCAAGCTCACCGGCGTGGTGTCGAAGTCGAAGACCTGCCTGGTGTTCATCAACCAACTGCGCGAGAAGATCGGGGTGATGTTCGGCAACCCCGAGACGACCACGGGAGGCCGCGCGCTGAAGTTCTACTCGTCCGTGCGCCTCGACATCCGGCGCATCGGCAGTCTGAAGGACGGCGAGCAGGTGATTGGCGGGCGCACCCGGGTGAAGGTGGTCAAGAACAAGGTGGCGCCGCCGTTCCGCGAGGCCGAGTTCGACATTCTGTATGGCGAGGGCATCTCGCGCGAAGGTGACTTGCTCGATCTCGCCGTCGTTGGTCATCAGTACAAGACCTTCGCTGTCCACATCCAGGCGGCCCA
>CAYYHO010000447.1:0-1545 GCA_964471725.1 uncultured Methyloversatilis sp.
GCCGAGGATGTCGGCCGGCAGCATGTCGCTGGTGAACTGGATGCGCTGGAAGTCCATGCCGAGCAGACGGGCCAGGGTGTGCGCCAGTGTGGTCTTGCCGACGCCCGGCAGGTCTTCGATGAGCAGGTGGCCGCGCGCCAGCAGGCAGGCGAGGGCGAGCCGCAACTGACGCTCCTTGCCGAGGATGATGGTCGCGGCGCCGGCCAGCACCGCGGCGAGGGAGGCCTCCTTGGGCGCGGCGTTCGCTGAAGTCGCAGTCGCTGTGGTCATGAGAAAAAAGTACCCGAACAGGTCATAATGGCATGGCTGGCCGGGACGCAAGGCCCGCGGGGGCCGCCGCTGCTGGCAGCACCCCGGCCGGCATTATTTGGTGTTTGCCCGATTGTATGCGAAGCTTCTCCGTATTCCTTTTCCGACGCCATGACCGTAGCCTTTATCACCCACAGCGACTGCCTGCTGCATGACATGGGGGCGCATCACCCCGAATGTCCCGATCGCCTCAGCGCCATCCATGACCGCCTCATCGCGGCCGGCCTCGATATCTATCTGTCCTACCACGATGCGCCGCTGGCCGAGGCTGAGCACCTGCTGCGCGCGCACCCGCAAAGCTACATCGATTTCATCCACGCCAGCCGCCCGGAGCATGGCATCCGCCATCTCGATCCCGATACGGCGATGAATCCCGGCACGCTGCAGGCGGCCCTGCGCGCGGCGGGTTCCGGTGTGCTGGCCACGGACCTCGTGATGAGGCAGGAAGCGCCCAGCGCCTTCTGTTCCGTCCGTCCGCCCGGCCATCATGCCGAGCGCGCCAAGTCGATGGGTTTCTGTTTCTTCAACAACATCGCCGTGGCGGTCCGCCATGGCACCGAGGCCTGGGGCCTGCAGCGCGTGGCGATCGTCGACTTCGATGTGCATCACGGCAACGGCACCGAAAACATCTTTGCCAACGATCCGCGCGTGCTCATGGTCGGCTGCTTCCAGCATCCCTTCTATCCCTACTGCGGTACCGAGAATCCGGCTGCCAACATGTGCAACGTGCCCCTGCCGGCCCGCACCCGCGGCGACCGCTTCCGCGAGGTGGTCAGCGAAACCTGGCTGCCGCGGCTGCTAGCGTTCAAACCGGAAATGATCTACATCTCGGCCGGCTTCGATGCCCACTACGAAGACGACATGGCCTCGCTGGGCCTGCTCGAATCGGATTACGCCTGGGTCACCGAGCAGCTGGTGGCGGTGGCCAAGGAGAGCGCCCAGGGACGCATCGTCTCGATGCTCGAAGGGGGCTATGCCCTGTCGGCATTGGCGCGCAGCGTGGCGGCCCACATCAAGGCGCTGGCCGAACTGTAATCATCCTGCCCGTCAGTCAGGCAGGGATATCCGCTAAAATCCACCTTTTTTCGCACTGGCCCCAACATGACCAAAGGCTCTATCCAAGGTTCCATTCCCGCCATCGTCACCCCCATGACCGGGGATGGCGCGCTCGACCTGCCCGCCTTGGGCCGCCTGCTCGACTGGCACATCGCCGAAGGCAGCGACGGTGTCGTCGTC
>CAYYHO010000448.1:0-1542 GCA_964471725.1 uncultured Methyloversatilis sp.
CACGCCGCCCGAGGCTTCGAGCGCGGCGCGGCCGGCGGTGAGGCCGACGGCCTGCCGCATGTGCGCGAAATCCATGTTGTCGAGCAGGATCATGCGGGCGCCGGCATCGAGCGCTTCGGCCAGTTGTTCGAGGGTCTCGACTTCGACCTGGATGAAGACCTTGCCGTTGGCAATCTTTCCGGCCTGCCTGAGCGCGGCGGTGATGCCGCCGGCGGCGATGATGTGGTTTTCCTTGATCAGGATGCCGTCATAAAGGCCGAGGCGGTGGTTGGTGCCGCCGCCGCAGCGCACGGCGTATTTTTGCGCGAGGCGCAGGCCCGGGATGGTCTTGCGGGTGTCGACGATCTTCGCCGCGGTGCCCTCGACGGCTTCGACATAGCGCCGCGTCTGTGACGCGATGCCGGAAAGCAGTTGCAGGAAATTCAGGGCGCTGCGTTCGGAGGTCAGCAGCGCGCGCGTTTCGGCGGCAATCTCGCAGAGAATCTGCCCGGCGGCGACGCAGTCGCCATCCTGGGCGAGCCAGCGGATCTGGGCGGCGGGGTCGAGCCGCCGGATGCAGGCGGCGAACCAGGCCGAGCCGCAGACGACGGCATTTTCGCGGCAGGTGACGATGCCAACGGCCGGGCGTCCGGCCGGCGTCAGCAGCGCGGTCAGGTCGCCGCCGCCGATGTCTTCGGCCAGCGCGCTGAGTACGTTGCGCTCGATTTCGTGGGCAAGTGCGAGGGGAAAATCCATGTGTGCCGACCCGTTTGTGCGTGGGGTCGATTCTAGCATCGTGAAAAACGCGCTTTCAGCGCCGGGCGCGGCGCTGCATCAGCGCGAGGGCCACACTGCTGGCGGCGATGATCGCCATGCCGGCGAGCGTGGCGGCATCCGGCCAGTGGCCGAAGAACAGCCAGCCGAGCAGGGTTGCCCAGATCAGTTGGGCATAGAGATAGGGCGACAGGGTCGAGGCCGGCGCGAGGCGGAATGCCGCGATGAGCATGTAGTGGCCGGCGCCGCCGAAGATGCCTAGCGAGGCGATCATCAGGCTTTCGAGCAGGTCCGGCAGCGGCCCGCCCCAGTACAGCGGCGCCGCCAGGGTCATGCTGGCGGAGCCGATCAGCGCCGTGTAGAACAGCATGGTCAGCGTGTTCTCCGTGGGGGAAAGCATGCGCGTCTGGATTTGGTAGATGCTGTAGCAGGCCGCTGCCGCGAGCACCAGCATGATGCCGGTCAGGTTGAGGGTGCCCCCCGGGCGGGCGACCAGCAGGGCGCCGGCGAAGCCGCAGATGGTTGCCAGCCAGTGCAGCGGGCCGATCTTTTCCTGCAGCAGCGGGCCGGCCAGCAGCGTGACGACCAGCGGGGTGATGAACAGCAGCGCGGTGGTTTCCGCCAGCGGCAGGTGGCGGAAGGCGGCCATGCAGAAACCAGTGGTGCCGACCAGCATCAGGGCGCGCACGGTTTGCAGTGCCGGTCGCTGCGTGGCGACCAGGCGCCAGCGCATGCTTGGCGCCAGCACCAGCATCATCAGCAGGAAGTGCAGTGTGTAGCGCGCCCATA
>CAYYHO010000449.1:0-1542 GCA_964471725.1 uncultured Methyloversatilis sp.
TCTATTGCTCGCTGCTGTCCTTGGTTCCATCATCTCGCATATGCATCTGCAAAGTACCATACAGCTGGAAAGGGCTGCGATGCTGCATGCCTGTTTCCGTGCCGGCGGCGTGGCGCTTGCCACAGCGCTGCCACTTGCCTGCCTCGCAGCCTTCGTCGATCAGAATGCGAACTTCATCTGGTTTGTGCCGGCGGCGGGGTTGGCTTCGCTCCTCGCCTGGATGATTGCTTTGAAAATTACGCGACACCCCTTGCTGATAGAAATCAGACGCATCAAAGGAAATCTGCCAGCCCAGTCACAGTAACCGCCTGCCCAAGGGCAGCACATCACTTGGGCGACTTTCTCGCCACCAAAACGGTATAGGGGGTCAGCATGTGGCCCAGCAACCGCAGAGGCGGCAAGCCGCGCAACATGCCCAGCACGAGACGCGCGGCGGCACTCTTGTCTGCCGTATCCACCAGATCGAAGCGATCGAGGCATGAGAACCCCAGCGGTTCCAGATACGCCCGCAGGCGATATACGCTGAACCAGTTCACCGCCGGATACTTGGCATAGTTCGCGAGTTCGGGACGATCCGTTATCGCGCGCCGCTCGTAATAGCGTTTGAGAAAAGGCGGATACCAGCTATAGAGCGGAAGGTTGAACTCCTGCTGGTGGGGGCACAACCAATTGCTGGTACTCAGATAGAGCGCCCCACCCGGCCGTAGCACACGTACTGCCTCGTTCAGGCAGTTGCGCCATGCGGCGACATGCTCCAGCAGTTCCGGCATGATGCAGATATCGAAGCTGCCATCCGGATAAGGCAGCTCCGTCGCCGATCCCACCTCGAACTGCACCGCCAGGCCTGCTTCGGCGGCACGCTGGCGCGCCAACTCGACTAGCGGCGCATTGATGTCGATACCGGGATAGCGGTGTCCCTTCTCCACCCAGAACCGCGCCTGCGCCCCCGCATTACAGCCGATATCGAGGACATCCAGTGCACCCTCGCGGGTGCCGGTGCCCCCCAACGCCCGCAGGATGGCATCGCGGATCCCCTCGAAGCGCGCCAGCGAAGCCGGGCTGACGCTGTACTGTTCGTAATGCCGGTAGAAATCCGGATGCGTGCCGGTATCCCATTCCTGTTGTTGAGATGAATTCCGTTGCGTCATGGGCAGGTTTCCATGGCTATCCCGGTCCGGGCATTGTGCAGGAGGCGCAGGCTCCATTTTGTCCGAGTCTGGTCCCACGGCGTGAAGCGCGGCAGTTGGTAACAGTCGGTAGCGTGGTTCGCAACACCGTGCGCGGTGCTCACCGCCAGTTCGAAGCCGAGCGCGCGCACGATGGCGACATGACGGGCCGCGTAGTCGCGATGAGGCCGTCCGTTCGGATAGGCGAAGACCGTCACCGGCTTTTCGACAATCGTTTCGAGTCGCCTCCTGCCCGCCTCGATTTCCGCGCGCGCCTGTTCGTCCGAAAGCGTGGTCAGGATCGCGTGCGCGTCGGTATGGCCGCCGATCTCGATACCGCGCCGCGCCAGTTCACCGACCTGGGCGGAAGTCAGCA
>CAYYHO010000450.1:0-1535 GCA_964471725.1 uncultured Methyloversatilis sp.
CATGGCCGGCAACATCATCGGCGTCATCGCCCAGCGGCTGGTGCGCAAGCTCTGCCCCCATTGCCGCAAGCCCTATCCCGCCGGCAAGGAGGAGCTGCGCATGATCGGCAGCGAGCGCTTCCGCCAGATGCCGATTTTTTATCGCCCCTCGGGCTGCGAACTGTGCGACTACCAGGGCTACAAGGGACGCCTGGCCATCATGGAGATCCTGCGCCTCGACAGCGATATCGACGAACTGGTGGTGCGGCGCGCCACCAGCCGCGAGATCCGCAACGTCGCCATCGACAAGGGCTTCAAGGCCCTGGCCGAAGACGGTTTGCGGCGGGTCATCGACGGCACCACCTCCCTCGAAGAGGTCGCCCGCGTGATCGACCTGACCGAGCGCATGTAGCGCTGCCCTGCCCATGGCCCTCTATTCCTACAAGGCAATGGACGCCAGCGGCCGGACGGTATTCGGACGCATGGATGCCATCAATCTGGTCGACCTGGAGATGCGCCTGAAGCGCATGGAACTGGACTTCATCAACGGCGGGCCGGTCAGGCAAGGACGTTTCGGCGGCGCGAAGATCACCCGCCACGAACTGATCACCTTCTGCTTCCACCTCGAGCAACTCTCGCGCGCCGGCGTGCCGATCATCGAAAGTCTGACGGACCTGCGCGACAGCCTCGACAATCCCCGTTTTCGAGAAGTGCTGGCCGGCCTGATCGAGAGCGTCGAGGGCGGCAAGACCCTGTCCCAGGCAATGGGCGAACATCCGCAGGTTTTCGACGGCGTGTTCGCCAGCCTCGTCAAGGCGGGCGAGGAATCCGGCAACTTCACCGAAGTGCTGCGCAACCTGGGCGAAACCCTCAAGTGGCAGGACGAACTGGCCGCCCAGACCAGGAAACTGGTCATGTACCCGGCTTTCATGGGCACGGTCGTGGTACTGGTGACCCTGTTCATGATGCTCTACCTGGTGCCGAAGATGGTCGGCTTCATCAAGAGCATGGGACAGGAACTGCCGCTGCACACGCAACTGCTGATCGTCACGTCGAACTTCTTCGTCAACTACTGGTACGTCGCCCTCGGCCTGCCCCTCCTCCTCGCCACCGCGATCGCCTTCGCGGTGAGGGTCAATCCGCGCGCCCGCTACCGCTTCGACGCCGCCAAGCTGGCGCTGCCCTGGGTCGGCGAAATCCTCAACAAGATCATCCTTTCCCGTTTCGCCGGGGTGTTCGCCATGATGTATGCCTCGGGCATTTCGATCCTCGACTCGATCCGCACCACCCAGGACATCGTCGGCAACGCGGTCATCCGCGAGGGCCTGCAACGCGCCGAGGAGATGATCGGCGAGGGACAGAACGTCACCGTCGCCTTCCAGAACGTCGGCCTGTTTCCGCCGCTGGTCATCCGCATGCTCAAGGTCGGCGAAAACACCGGGGCGCTCGACGCGGCGCTCACCAATGTCAGCTATTTTTACAATCGCGACGTGCAGGCGGCCCGCGCCGATCAGGAGCGCGCCTGCGACGAATCCCTGATCGGTCGGGCTATAAGC
>CAYYHO010000451.1:0-1530 GCA_964471725.1 uncultured Methyloversatilis sp.
CGGTCAGGCGCGGCACCAGGTGGAAGCTCTGGAACACGAAGCCGATGCGCTCGCGCCGCACGCGCGCCTGCTCGTCGGCTGACAGGGTGGTGACGTCGCGCCCCTCGAACAGGTAGGCGCCGGCATCCGGGCGATCCAGCAGGCCGATCAGGTTCAGCAGGGTCGATTTGCCGGAACCCGACGGCCCCATGATGGCGACGTATTCCCCGGCATCCAGGCTGAGGTCGAGCGCGCGCAGGGCATGCACCGCGCTGTCGCCCAGCGTGAAGGTGCGCTCGATGCCGGACAGCGCGACCAGGCTCCCCCCGGCAGTCCTCGCTTCGCGCGTTCTCCCCTCCAGGGGGCCAGGAAATACCCGGGGCCGCCCTGCCTGTTTCTCGTGCGGCATTTATTTTGCTTCTTCTACAACATGGGCGCCGGGCTTGACGCCCGCCTTTTCCAGCGAGAGCACGATGCGCTCGCCGGCCGCCAGGCCTTCCAGCACCTCGGTGTATTCCCAGTTGGCAAGTCCCGGCCTGACCTGCCGCGCCGCCAGTCTGCCGGCGGCGGGATCGAACACCAGTACGCGGTTGCCCTCCTGCAGCGTCGCCGTGGGAATGCGCAGCACCGCCGACTTTTCTGCCAGCAGGATTTCCACATCCGCGCTGTAGCCGACCAGCAGGCCGGCACGGTTCTCGGGAGAGGCGAAATCGACTTCGACATCCACCGTGCGCGCCTGCTTTTCCACCGCAGTCACGAACGGGGCGACACGGCGCACCGTGCCGGCAAATTCCTGTTTCGGGTAGGCGTCGAGACGGATGCGCACGCTCTGGCCGACATGGATCTTCGGCGCATCGACCTCGTCCATCGGCGCCTTGACGTACAGGCAGCTGTCGTCGATCAGGTCGATGGCCGGCGGCGTCGGCACGCCGGGCGGCGAGGGCGTCGAATACTCGCCGACCTCGCCGACGATCTTGGCCACCGTGCCATCGAAGGGCGCCACCAGGGCGGTGCGCTGCCGCTCCACTTCGGTGACTTTGACACGCGCCTCGGCCTGGCGGATATCGGCCCGGGCGGTTTCACAGGCCGAGCGTTTGGCTTCTGCTTCGGCGCGGGCGGCGTCCTCGCGCGAGAGCGAGACGAAGCCTTCCTGGCGCAGCCGGGCGATGCGTGCCGCTTCGCGGGCGGCATTGGCGGCCAGGGTACAGGCTTCGCCGACGCGTTGGCGGCTCAGTTCGAGCTGGGCCAGCGCCAGGTTGCGTTGCGCCTGCTGGTCGTCGTTCCACAGCTTGAGGAGCAACTGGCCCCGCTTGACGCGGTCGCCCTCCTTGACGCCGAGGTATTCGATGCGGCCGCCCACGATGGTCGACAGCCGGGTGCGCTGGCAGGCTTCCACCGTGCCGGCGCGCGTGTTGGCCAGGGTTGCTTCGACGCGACCGCTGGCAACCTCATGCAGCCGCACCGGGATCGGCTTGGGGCGGGTGAACCACCCGATGCTCCCCGCCAGCACGGCGAGGATGGCGAGGGCGATCAAGAGGCGACGCAGCAGGG
>CAYYHO010000452.1:0-1529 GCA_964471725.1 uncultured Methyloversatilis sp.
TTCCGCATCGCGCTGGCGCGCAACCGGCAGCAGAAGGACATCCCCTGGGCGCAGCGGCGCTTGTGAACGGCCCTGTCATCGCCGCTGCCCAACCAGGTCATCATTCAGGTCCGCAGCCGATTTGCATTACCTTGGGGGAGGTGCTACCTTGGTAACACTTATTATCCGACGCATGCCCAACACTTGAGCAAAGGGATGCACATCACATGAGCACAACCTCCTTGAAGTTACCCGATGACCTGAAGAAGCGCGCCGCCAGTGCAGCCGAGAAATTGGGCGTATCACCCCATGCCTTCATGGTGACTGCCATAGAGCAAGCTGCCCAGGCGACGGAACAGCGCATGCGCTTCATTGCCGAAGCCCGCTCTGCCAGGAAGGAAATGCTCGAATCTGGCCTGGGCTTGGATGCAGATGAGGTCCATGCCTACCTGAAAGCCAAGGTTAGCGGAGAAAAAGCCGCGCCACCCAAGCGGCGCAAATGGCACGCCTGATCTATTCTCCCCGGGCATTCAGCGATCTCGATCGACTCACCGATTTCCTGCTGGAAACTGATCCGACAGCCGCCAGCGAGACCGCGGCATTGATCACTGAGGCCGTGATGATCCTCAAACGCCACCCCCTGGTCGGTCGCCCCGTGGAGGACCATCTTCGCGAGCTGGTGATATCCCGTGGTAGAACGGGCTATGTAGCACTCTATAGCTACGAAGCCGGGTACGACACCGTACTGGTTCTGGCAATCAGGCACCAACGTGAGTCGGGTTTCGCACATTAGCATCGCCTGCTGACGCTTTTGCACATCAGTCAGCACACTACCGTCGTGAAATAAACTCGGCGCTGGCGGGACGGCGCCATCAGGCGTCAGCCAGCGCCCGCGCGATGAAATGCCTTGGCACCCGGGTCTTCGGCACGCGCGTCTCGAACCAGCCGCGTACGTCCTCATCGAGGCCGATGCCGTGCATGTAGTTGTAGAGCGCCTTCTTCAACGCGGCGCCGAGCGCGGCATGATCCACGCCGGTTGGATCGACGAACTGCACGTCGTTCTTTGCGAAGCTGATCTTGGGGAGTGGCTTGAGCGTCACGCCGAACTGCTGCGGGTGCAGCCCCACCGGAGAATGCACGGTGCAGGTGAAGCGGTGCCAGAAGCCGGACTGGATGCAGCCGGCGGCGAACAACTGGCGCACGTATTCGAGCGCGTCGACGGTGTCCTGCACGGTCTGCGTCGGGAAGCCGTACATCAGGTAAGCATGGACGAGGATGCCGGCCTCGGAAAAGGCATGGGTCACGCGCGCCACCTGGGCGACCGAGACGCCTTTCTGCATCAGCGCGAGCAGGCGGTCGGAGGCGACTTCGAGCCCGCCGGACACGGCGATGCAGCCGCTGGCGGCGAGGCGCTCGCACAGCTCGGGCGTGAAGGATTTCTCGAAGCGGATGTTGCCCCACCAGGAGATGGCGCGGTTGCGCCGCTGCAGCTCGGCGACCAGCGCCGCCAGCGCCTTCGGCGGCGCGGCTTCGTCGACGAAGTGGAAGCC
>CAYYHO010000453.1:0-1526 GCA_964471725.1 uncultured Methyloversatilis sp.
CGAGCGCGGCCGCACCCTGCACGACCACATCCGCAGGCACCACAAGGAATTCCGCGAAAGCTTCGTGCGCGGCGTCTTCGCCCGCCTGCTGTCGGGTCTGCGCGAAGTGCACGCCAACAAGCTGCTGCACCTCGACATCAAGCCCTCCAACATCTGGCTGCGCACCGACGGCAATCCGGTACTGCTCGACTTCGGCGCCACGCGCAGGGCCCTGTGCCAGAGCGACTCCGAGCTGCCGCCCACCTACACGCCCGGCTATGCGGCCCCCGAACAGTATGGCAACCAATCCGACCAGGGGCCGTGGACCGACATCTATGCCGTAGGCGCCAGCATGTATGCCTGTTTCGCGGCGGCGGCGCCCCAACCGGCCGATCTGCGCCTGATCAAGGACAGCCTGATGCCCGCCGCGCGCCGCTGGGCCGGCCAGTACTCACCCGAATTGCTCGAAACCATCGACCAGTGCATGCGCCTCGATCCGCTGGAGCGCCCGCAGAGCGTGTTCACCCTGCAGCGCATGCTGGCGACGCCCGCCAAGCCGGCCCAGCCGCCCCAGCCGCCCGATGCGACGACAGGCGAGAGCGAATGAAATTCTCGATCTTCCAGGACAGCCGCATCGGCGGGCGCGCCAGCAACGAAGACCGGCTGGCCTATCGCTACACCAGCGATGCGCTGCTGATGGTGCTCGCCGACGGCATGGGCGGCCACGGCCATGGCGACCTGGCCGCCGAAGCCGTGGTGAACAGCGTCATCGGCGCCTTCGAGGAGCAGGCCAAGCCACGGCTGGACGATCCCTACCGCTTCCTCGCCGAGGCCATGAACGATGCCCATAAGGCGATCCACGACCGGGTCGGCATGCAGATGCTGGTCGACCAGCCGCGCACCACCTGCGTCATCTGCGTCGTGCAGGACAGCATCGCCATCTGGACCCATGCGGGCGATTCGCGCCTGTACGTGATCCGCCAGGGCCACACGCTGATTCGCACCCGCGACCACTCGCGCGTGCAGACGCTCATCGACGACGGCCTGGTAGCCGAGGAAGAGTCGCGCAGCCATCCGATGCGCAACGTGCTCACCTGCTGCCTGGGCGGCGACCAGACGCCGCGCTTCGAGCTCTCGCGCAAGCAGCCGCTGGTCGGCGGCGACGTCGTGCTGCTGTGTTCCGATGGCGTCTGGGGTCCGCTGGCCGACGACCAGCCGCTGCTGACGCTGGCCGCGGCGGATGCCTTCGAGGCCGTGCCGCAACTGCTCGACCAGGTGGAATCCGTCGCCGGCCCGAACCGCGACAACCTGTCGATCATCGTGCTGGCCTGGGCCGACAGCCACTACATCGACCCGCCCGCGCCGCCCCGCATCCCCCCCCGCGACATCCCGGCCGAGGTGCATGTCCCGGCCGGCCAGGAGTGGACGGACGATGACATCAACCGCGCCATCGAAACCATCCGCGCCCGCATGCGCGCCAAGGAACTGCTATGAACCAAAGAAATGACGGCCGCACGCCGCAGCAACTGCGCCCGCTCAAGATCAGC
>CAYYHO010000454.1:0-1524 GCA_964471725.1 uncultured Methyloversatilis sp.
CGTTATGCACCCGGGTGGCTGCGTAGAGGCCGATCCCCACGGAAATCATCAGATAGAAAATGACGAACCAAAGCAGCATGATCAGCCTTTCAAGCCATTGTCATCGCACAACCATACCGAAGCGAAGCGGGATTATAAATATTCCGCGTCTGCAGTAGTCTCCGGATTCGGATCCCGGGATTTTCTACTCCAATCCCAGTTCCTGGATCTTGCGGGTGATGGTGTTGCGGCCGATGCCCAGCAGCTGCGCGGCCTCGACGCGGCGGCCGCCGGTGGCGGCGAGCGCGCGCCGGATCAAGGTGGCGGCGAAGGCATTCGAGAGGCTTTCCCAGGCGCTGCCCGGTTGCCTGGCGAGCATGGCGTCGGCGGCGTCGGCCAGCAGGGATTGCCAGTCGTCCAGGTTGCCGCTGGCGGCGTCGGCTGCGGCATGGCGCAGGTCGGCCGGCAGGTCGCCGACTTCGATGATCTGGGCCGGGGCCATGACGGTCAGCCAGTGGCAGAGATTTTCCAGCTGGCGCACATTGCCCGGCCAGGGCGCTGTCTGCAGCAGCCCGAGGGTGTCCTCGGACAGGCGCTTCGGTTCGCCGCCCAGTTGCTGGGCGCTGTTGGCGAGAAAATGTCGGGCCAGCGCCGGGATGTCGTCCTGGCGCTCCCTGAGCGGCGGCAGGCGCAGGCGGATGACATTCAGACGGTGGAACAGGTCTTCGCGGAACAGCCCGTCCTTGACGCGCTGCTCCAGGTCCTGGTGGGTGGCGGTGATGACGCGCGCATTGGCGCGGAGCGGCTGGTGACCGCCGACGCGGTAGAACTGGCCATCGGAGAGCACCCGCAACAGGCGGGTTTGCAGTTCGGCGGGCATATCGCCGATTTCGTCGAGAAACAGGGTGCCGCCGGCGGCTTCCTCGAAGCGCCCGCGCCGCTGCGTATTGGCGCCCGTAAAGGCGCCTTTTTCGTGGCCGAACAGTTCTGATTCGAGCAGGTCGCGCGGAATCGCGGCGGTGTTGAGGGCGATGAAGGGCCCGTCCTTGCGTGGGCTGTGGCGGTGCAACGCGCGCGCCACCAGTTCCTTGCCGGTGCCGGATTCGCCATTGATCAGCACCGTGACATGCGACTGGCTGAGCCTGCCGATGGCGCGGAAAACTTCCTGCATGGCGGGCGACTGGCCGAGAATCTCGGGTGCGAGCGGCTCGGCAAGCGACGCACCAACTTGGGGCGCGACCTGTGCCAGCGCACGTCGCACCAGGGCAACGGCCTGATCGACATCGAAGGGTTTGGGCAAGTATTCGAAGGCGCCGCCCTGGAATGCCGCCACCGCGGAGTCGAGGTCGGAATAGGCGGTCATGACGATCACCGGCAGGTCGGGATGGTCCCGCTTGACCTGCTGCAGCAGGTCGAGGCCGCTTTTGCCCGGCATGCGGATGTCCGACACCAGCACGCGCGGCGTCTCGCCCGTCGCCAGTCGGGCCAGCGCCTCATCGGCGCCGGCAAAGCTGCTGCAGGCTATGTTTTCGCGCTCGAGGGCCT
>CAYYHO010000455.1:0-1260 GCA_964471725.1 uncultured Methyloversatilis sp.
GGCGCTTCCCCCGCCGCCCGCAACAAGTCCGGACGCACGCCGCTCGACCTCGCCCGCGAAGGCGGCCACCCCGAAATCGCCCGGCTGCTCGAGAAATAGTCCCGCTACGGCGCCCACCCCGGCATCACGTAGGCGTAGAACACCGTCACCAGCCCGATGACCGAAGCGAGAAACACGCTGTGCCGCAGCGTGAACCGGAACAACTTCGATTCGTCCAGCTTCGTGGCCGCCACTGCCACCGCGATGCTCTGCAGGCTGATCATCTTCCCCATCACCCCGCCGCTCGAGTTCGATGCCGCCATCAGCGCCGCGTTCAGCTCCAGCCGCCCCGCCGTCACCACTTGCAGGTTCCCGAACAGCGCGTTCGCCGACGTGTCGCTGCCGGTCAGAAACACCCCCAGCCAGCCCAGCAGCGCGCTGAAGAAGGGGAACAGCACGCCTGTGGTGGCAAACGCCAGCCCCAGCGTACCCGTCGCCCCGCTGTAGTTCATCAGAAACGCCAGCCCCAGCACGCTCGCCACCGTCACCGTCGGCAGCGCCAGTTGCTGCGCCGTCACCCGTAGCACCTTCCACATCACCGCCGGACCGGCGCGCAGCGCCAGCGCCGACGCCAGGCAGCTCAACAGGCAGGCAGTGCCCGAAGCCGAGAGCCAGTTGAAGTTGTACCGCGCCGCGTAGGCGGTGCTCTTGCCCACCACCGGCGGCAACTGCTCAACCATCCCATGCAACCCCGGCCAGGCGAACGCGATCGTCACCTGATTCAAACACGCCTTGATCGGCGCATAGCCCCACAGCAGGACAAACAACACCAGGAACCCGTAGGGCATCCACGCCCCCGCAATCTCCAGCGCCCCGCGCCGCCGTGGCGTCACCGCCACCGAATGCTCCCCTTCCAGTTCGAATTCGTTCGACGGCTTCCACATCCGCAGCAACACCACCAGCCCCACGATCGCCGCCAGCGACCCCAGGATGTCGGTCAACTCCGGACCGATGAAGTTCGACGCGAAAAACTGCGCCCCCGCGAACGTGATGCCGCACACCGCTGCCGCCGGCCACACCCCGCGCAAGCCCCGCCACCCGCCCATCACCGCCACCAGGTACGCCGGCACAAACACCGCTACCGGCGCGCAGATGCGCCCCACCCCCGCGCTCAACTGCGCCAGCGGCAGCCCGGTCACCCCCGCCAGCATGATGATCGGCGTTCCGATGGAGCCGAACGCCACCGGCGCGGTGTTCGCCAGCAGGCAGATGCCCGCCGCA
>CAYYHO010000455.1:1276-1523 GCA_964471725.1 uncultured Methyloversatilis sp.
CCAGCCCGCTCAACATCGCCGCCGCCACCGCCACCGGCGTCCCGAACCCCGCCGCGCCTTCCACGAACGCCCCGAACGCAAACGCAATCAGCAGCGCCTGCACCCGCCGGTCCTGCGTCAGGCTCCCGATCGAGTCTTTGACGATCTCAAAGCGCCCCGTTTCCACCGTCAACCGGTACAGAAAAATCGCCCAGAACACGATCCAGGTAATCGGAAATAGTCCGTAGCTCGCCCCGTACAGCGCCGC
>CAYYHO010000456.1:0-1520 GCA_964471725.1 uncultured Methyloversatilis sp.
CACGGTGAGGGAAGCCGTGCTGACGCTGGCCGACATCGCGGCCGCCGACCGGCTCTGGTTCGTGAACAGCCTGCGCGGCGTCTTGCCGGTAGAGCTTGCCCGGTAGAATCGGCGCCATCGCATCGTCGTCGCAAGGAAGCACGAAATGAAATACGGGATCATCGCCATCTGCGTCGTCCTGCTGGCCGGCTGCGCGACACAGGAGCCGAAACCGGTGCCGCCGGCGCCCGTGCCCGTGAAGATCGGCCTGGCCCTGGGCGGCGGCGCGGCGCGCGGCTTCGCCCACATCGGCGTCATCAAGGAACTCGCGGCGAATGGCATCCACCCGGATATCGTGGTCGGCACCAGCGTCGGCAGCTTCGTGGGTGCGCTCTACGCCGGCGGTTATGACGGTCCCGCGCTGGAAAAGCTGGCGGCGGAAATGAAGGAGGAAGAATTGCGCGACCTGATCTTCCCCGACCGCGGCTTCATCAAGGGCGAGCGCCTGCAGGATTTCGTCAACCAGAAACTCGACAATCGCTCGATCGAGGAATTGCCGCGGCGTTTCGCCGCGGTGGCGACCGACCTCGGCAACGGCGCGGCGGCGGTGTTCACGCGCGGCAATACCGGCATGGCGGTGCGCGCTTCCAGCGCCGTTCCCGGCGTGTTCCAGCCGGTGCGCATCAACGGCCGCGAATATGTCGATGGCGGCCTCGTCAGCCCGGTGCCGGTCAAGATGGCGCGCGACCTCGGCGCCGATCTGGTCATCGCCGTCGATATCGCGCGGCAGCCCGAGAATGCGGCGAGCATCGCCACCACGGCCGATGTCATCGGCCAGTCGCTCGACATCATGATGAACCACCTGGCGCACCAGGAACTCGGCCAGGCGGAGGTCAGGATCCAGCCGGCAACCCGCAACCTGACCTCGACCGACTTCACCACCCGCCAGGTCGCCATCGAGGAAGGCATCGTGGCGGCGCGCAGTGTGGTCGATCACGTGCTGGCCTGGCTGGGCGAGAAGGGGCGCGACAGCCTGGAGCGGGCGGTCGAGCGCATCCAGGCCATCGAGGTGCTTCCCTGGGGCGCACCCGCAACCCGCTGAATGGTTCAGATCTTTTTTTCCTGGCCGGCCCAGTAGGGCTCGCGCAGGTTGCGCTTGAGGGTCTTGCCGGCCGCATTGCGCGGAAACTCGGGCAGAATCGCCACGGCCTTGATGCGCTGGTAGCGGGCGGCGACGCGCGCATTGATCCAGTCGCGCAGTTCCTCCGCCGTCGGCACGACGATAGCGCCGACTTTCAAGACCACTGCCGCGAGCGGCGTCTCGCCCCATTTCTCGTCCGGAACGCCGAACACCGCCACATCGGCGACGGCCGGATGGCTGGCGGCGATTTCCTCGATGTCGCGCGGATAGACCTTGACGCCGCCGGAATCGATCATGTCCTTCTTGCGATCGACCAGGTGCAGGTAGCCGTCATCGTCGACGAAGCCATGTCGCCGGTGAACAGCCAGCCGTTGCGGATCGCCTTCTCGGTGAGGTCGGG
>CAYYHO010000457.1:0-1516 GCA_964471725.1 uncultured Methyloversatilis sp.
CTATCATTTCGAAACCGTCGTTCGTCTCGCAAGGGCGCGATGAAAACGTAGGAAGCGGTTGCAGGTTACAGGTTTCAGGTTTCAGGTTTCAGGTTTCAGGTTTCAGGTTTCAAGGTGCGGGATTCTCTGGGGCAAAGCCTGAATCGCGGCAATTCTATGCTGAACCGTTTGTCCGCCTGTCCCTTTGCAGGGATCGCGGTCTCTTTCGCGGCCGGCATTGCGATCGGGAATTCCTGCCGGAAATATTATTTTGCAGGCCTCGCGGCGGCGGCCCTGGTGTTCCTGGGTGCCGGACTGATGGCTCTGCATCGCAACCGACTGGGCATGTCCCTGGCGCTGGGCTTGTCCGCTGTCGCAGTTTGCGGATGTCTCACGGTTTTTGCTCACCGTGACGGATTCCCGGAATCCGATCTGCGTTTTCTGACGGCCAACAATATATTCCGCACCGGAGAGGCCACGGCGTTTGACGGCTGCGTGATTTCCGACGTGGAAAAGAGGGCAACGGAAACGCTCGCCACGGTCCGCCTGCGCGGCTTCCGGCAGGGCGACCGCTGGACCGCCTGCCGGGGAAAGGCCATCCTCCGAATCGGGAATCCTGACGGCGAGGGCCCGGAACCGGCCGGCCCCGGATTGATGCGCGGGGACCGCGTACGAGGTTGGGCGGTCTGGCAATCCCCCAACAACTACGAAAACCCCGGATCGGCCGACAGGGCCGGACTGCTGGCACGTCGGGGCATCTTCCTTGTGGGGCGGTCGAAATCCTTTCAGCTTTTGGAAACCATTCCGGGAGACTGTTCCGGCCCCTGGACCTGGATGGCCAATTCCGTCCGCACGCAATTCCACGAAACGCTCGAAAGCATCGAGTCCGGCGGCAACAGCCAGCGGGCGGCGATCCTCGCGAGCCTGGTTATCGGGGACTATTCCGGGCTTCATACCGCTACCCGTCTGGCGTTTCAGAATACGGGCACATTTCATGTCCTGGTGGTTTCGGGACTGCACGTGGCCTGGATAGCCGGATTGATGCTTCGGTTTACCGGCTGGATATGCCTGCCTGAGCGGCTTCGCTATTGCCTGGCGGCGCTCGTTATTCTTGCCTACACCTGCGTGGTCGGATTCCAGGCAAGCATTACCCGCTGTCTCTGGGTCTTTCTGCTGTACTTTCTCGGGCGCATGGTCTTCCGCCGGGCGGAGCCGATAAACATACTTTTTGCGGCCGGTCTGATCCTGCTCGCGGCCGAACCCGACTGGCTGTATGAAGCGGGGTTCCAGCTCTCATTCCTGTCCGTCATGGCAATCGTGGTCACTGCCGTGCCGGTCATTGACAACTACCTGAAACCTGTCGCGGAGCCGCTGCGGCATGTCGGCATTTCCGACCGGCTCTTTGTGGCGCGGGGACGCTGGCACCGATGCGGGCGGATGCTGCGGGCGCGCTGTGAATTGCTCCTCGAGGAAGCGGCCGATCGTTATGCCCCGGCCGCAATGCCGGCTCTTTGTGCGACTGTCCGGGGCCTGGCGG
>CAYYHO010000458.1:0-1515 GCA_964471725.1 uncultured Methyloversatilis sp.
CTTGCGGGTCTTGCGCTGGGCCACCTTGGGCAGCACCCAGCCGTTCTCCCCCGCCTTGTCGATGATGGCCCGTTCGAGCGACTTGATGCCGACGGCGTCGGCATTGATGCCGAGCGTGCAGGCCGCTTCGCAGGGCGCCGGGCAGATGCGGCCGGTGAATTCCGGAAAGTTGTTGGTCGAGTGAAGGATCTCGCTCGCCAGGCGCCAGTCGCCGCGATAGACCGCGTCATTGAAATCCGGGATGTTGTTGTTGACCGGACAGCCGTTGTTGCAGAAGGGAATGCCGCAATCCATGCAGCGCGCGCCCTGCACCTTGGCGCCGGCGTCGTCGAGATGCGCGACGAATTCCCGATAATTCTTCAGGCGCTGCTCGACCGGCTGGTAGGCTTCGGACAAGCGCTCGAATTCGAGAAAACCTGTGGCTTTGCCCATCATGCCGCCTTTCTTTGCTGTGCCGCTGCCTGCTCCTTGAGGGCGCGGCGATATTCATTGGGAAACACCTTGACGAATCGGGCGCGGTAGCGCGGCCAGTCGGCCAGCACGCGGCGCGCCATGGTGCTGCCGGTCGCCTCCAGGTGCTTCTGGATCAGGTCCTTGAGCAGTTCTTCGTCGGCAAGCTGCTTGTGGCGGGTGCCATCGTCGGTCTGCTCGGCCTGCGGCAGCACCTTCTCCAGGCTCACCATCGACGTATTGCACAGTTGGGCAAATGTCCCGCTTTCATCGAGCACATAGGCGATGCCGCCGCTCATGCCGGCGGCGAAGTTGCGGCCGGTGTTGCCCAGCACCACCACGGTGCCGCCCGTCATGTATTCGCAACAGTGATCGCCCGCGCCCTCGACCACCGCGGTGGCGCCGGAATTGCGCACGCCGAAGCGTTCGCCGGCGACGCCGCGGAAAAACACTTCACCGTCGGTCGCCCCGTAGAGCACGGTGTTGCCGACGATGATGTTTTCGCACGGCTTGCCGCGGAACGACTCGTGCGGCCTGACGACGATCCTGCCGCCGCACAGTCCCTTGCCGACATAGTCATTCGCCTCGCCGGTCAGGTCGAGGGTGATGCCATGCGCCAGGAAGGCGCCGAAGCTCTGGCCGGCCGTGCCTTGCATGCGGATGTGGATGCTCCCGTCGGGCAAGCCGGCATGGCCGTGGCGGCGGGCCACCTCGTAAGACAGCAGGGTGCCGATACTGCGGTTGCGGTTGCGCACGGCGATATCGAAGGCGACCTTTTCGCCGCCGTCCAGTGCGGCTGCCGCCTGGGCGATCATGTCATGATCGAGCGCCTTGTCGAGTCCGTGATCCTGCGTTTCCACGTGGCGGCGGGCGACATCCGCAGCAGCCGGCTGCATGTAAAAGATTCTCGAGAAATCCAGGCCCTTGGCTTTCCAGTGCTCGACGCCAGGCTTCATGTCGAGCAGATCGGAGCGGCCGATCAGGTCGTCGAAGCTGCGCACGCCCATCGCCGCCATCAGGCGCCGCGCCTCTTCGGCAACGAAGAAGAAGTAATTGACGACGTGC
>CAYYHO010000459.1:0-284 GCA_964471725.1 uncultured Methyloversatilis sp.
CCCATGCCGACGATCTGGTGCGTCGCCAGGGTGCCGGAACGCATGCCGCGCTCGTGGCCGCCGCCGTGCATCTGCGCTTCGAGGCGCACGCGCGGCTTGCGGCGCACGTAGAGGGCGCCAATGCCTTTCGGGCCGTAGGTCTTGTGGGCGGAGAACGACATCAAGTCGACCTTGAGCTTGCTCAGGTCGATCGGCATTTTGCCGGTGGCCTGCGCGGCATCGACGTGGAACAGCGTTCCGTTGGCGCGGGCGATTTCGCCCAGTTCGGCGATCGGCTGGATGAC
>CAYYHO010000459.1:316-1513 GCA_964471725.1 uncultured Methyloversatilis sp.
GTCCTTGCGCAGCGCCGCCTTGAACTGCTCGACGGTGATCAGGCCGTTCGGCTGCGGATCCAGGTAGGTGGCCTCGAAGCCCTGGCGTTCGAGTTCCTTGACGGTATCGAGGACCGCCTTGTGCTCGGTGGACACGGTGACGATGTGCTTGCCCTTGGTGCCGGCATAAAAATGCGCGGCGCCCTTGATGGCGAGGTTGTTCGACTCGGTTGCGCCCGAAGTCCAGACAATCTCCTTCGGATCGGCATTCACCAGCTGGGCGACTTCACTGCGGGCGTTTTCGACCGCCTGGTCGGCTTCCCAGCCGAAGGGATGCGAACGCGAAGCCGGGTTGCCGAAGTGTTCGGTCAGCCAGGGAATCATTTTGGCAGCAACGCGCGGATCGACCGGCGTGGTTGCGGAATAGTCGAGATAAATCGGCAGCTTGAGCATCGGGTTTCTCCGTGGGAACTATCGTCCTCGCCACTAATGAGCGAGGGCGGACATTTGATTGAGTTGGCGCAAGGTCGCGGCGAGGGCGCCCAGCAGGCCGCGCAAGTCACGCACTGCGGTATCGGCGCCGAGGCTGACGCGCACTGCGCCGCGGGCGAGTGCAGGGTCGACCCCCATCGCCAGCAGCACGTGCGAAGCCTGCGGGTTGCCCGAAGAGCAGGCGGCGCCGCTGGCAACGGCAAATCCGGCGCGGTCCAGCTTGGCCACCAGCGTCTCGCCGTCAATGCCGGGAAATGCAAAATAAACCGTGTTCGGCAGGCGCGGCGCGGCCGCCGCGAACAGCGTGGCGCCAAAGCCCGCCAGGCCCCGCTCCAGTTCGTCGCGCAGGCCGCGGATGCGGGCGGACTGTTCGAGCAGTTGCGCGCTGGCCACTTCGCAAGCAACGCCGAAACCGACGATGGCCGGCACGTTCTCGGTCCCCGAGCGCAGACCGCGCTCCTGGCCGCCCCCGGCGATCTGGGCCTGCAGGTCTACGCGCTTGTCGATCACCAGGGCGCCGGCGCCCTTGGGGCCGCCCAGCTTGTGTGCCGACAGGCTCATGGCATGCACGCCGTTGCCGTTCAGCTCGCGAAAGTTCAGCGGCAGCTTGCCGAACACCTGCACGGCATCGGTATGGAACCAGGCCGCGGCCGACCCGGCCTGCGCGGCCTGGGTGGCGGTAGCCATGGCCGCGACATCCTGCAGCACGCCGGTCTCGTTGTTGGC
>CAYYHO010000460.1:0-1511 GCA_964471725.1 uncultured Methyloversatilis sp.
TGGTCGACCCGAGCGCCGATTTCTTCAAGTACTTGAAGAACAGTGGCAAGGGCGGCGGCGGCAAGTAAGCAGCAGGCATTGCGTGACCACACTGCTGCTGGCCCTGGCCTTGATGCTGGTGCTCGAAGGGCTGCTGCCCTTCGTCGCGCCGCGCGTCTGGCGCGAAACCTTCCGGCGTGCCATCGAGCTGGGTGACGGTCAGCTGCGCTTCGTCGGCCTGACCTCGATCATCATCGGTCTGGTGATCCTGCTGCTGGTCAGTTAGCGGGATCGAGTCGCGTGCATACCTGGTTGCTCCCCGAAGCCATCGAAGACCTGCTGTCCGCGGAGGCGGTGCAGGTGGAGCAGCTGCGCCGCCGCCTGCTCGACGAGTTTGCCCGCCACGGCTACGAACTGGTGGCGCCGCCGATGCTCGAATTCGCCGATGCCCTGCTGGCCGAGAGCGGCCGCGACCTCGATCTGCGCAGCTTCAAGCTGGTCGACCAGTTGTCGGGGCGCACCCTGGCGCTGCGCGCCGACATCACGCCGCAGGTTTCGCGCATCGATGCCCACCTGCTCAACCGGCGCGGCGTTACGCGGCTGTGCTATTGCGGCAGCGTGCTGCACACCCGGCCCTCCAGCCTGATGGCCTCGCGCGAGCCGCTGCAGATCGGCGCCGAACTCTACGGCCACGCCGACATCGAGGCCGATCACGAAGTCATCCACCTGCTGGCGCGCGCCCTGCGGCTGGCCGAACTGCCGCCCAGCCGCATCGACCTCGGCCATGTGGGCATTTTCCGCGCGCTGACCGCCGGCCTGACGCTGCCCGCCGGGATCGACGAGCAGCTCTTCGAAGCCCTGCAGGCCAAGGATGTGCCCACCCTGCGCGAACTGACGGTTGCATTCCCGGCAGCGATCCGCGCCGGCCTGCTGGCCCTGCCGGATCTGTACGGCGGCGCGGAGATCCTCGGCCGTGCCGCCGCCTGCCTGCCCGCGTTGCCGGAAATCACCCGCGCCCTCGGCGATCTGCAGCGGCTGGCCAATGATCTGGACGACTTGCCGCTTTCCTTCGACCTCGCCGACCTGCGCGGCTACCACTATCACAGCGGCGTGGTATTCGCCGCCTACTGCGACAATAGCCCGTCCGCGGTGGCGCTGGGCGGCCGTTACGATTCGATCGGCGAACGCTTTGGCCGCGGCCGGCCGGCGACGGGTTTTTCGCTCGATTTGCGCGCTCTGGTACGCCTGTCAGCGCCGCAGGCCAGCCGGGGTGCGATTCTTGCAGCCTGGTCCGCAGACGCCCTGCTGCTGGCCGAAGTCGAGCGTTTGCGCGCCACCGGAGAAATCGTCGTCATTGCGCTGCCCGGCCACGCGGGCAGCTGGCACGAAACCGGTTGCGACCGTCAACTGCTGCAGCGCGACGGCAAATGGATCATCGAACCCTTAATCGAAAATTCAAAGGAAGACTGAAATGGCCAAGAACGTAGTCGTGATCGGCACCCAGTGGGGCGACGAAGGCAAGGGCAAGGTTG
>CAYYHO010000461.1:0-1510 GCA_964471725.1 uncultured Methyloversatilis sp.
ACTCTCGGTCGGCGCGGCGCTGGCCGTGGCCATGGCCGTGCGCCTGCCGCTGGAATTGCTGCTTTAGTGCCGTCCCGCCAGCGCCGAGTTCCGGCGCTTAACTGGGCGTATCGCTTCGCCTTAACCGTCCCAGCAGCGCCAGCCCGGGCAGCATCAGCAACAGGGTGCCCGGCAACGGGACGCTGCCCCCGCCTGTATCGGCGGGAACGACGGCCGCGGCCGTCCTGAACAGGGCATAGCCATTCTGGCTTGCACTAGTGCCTCCAAATGAGTCATGCCAGATGTGCAGGGCGCCGTTCGCCGGCGACAGATCTCCATACGTCGAGCCACCATCTGGCGCGCTTATTCCTATGCCGCCCCAGGACTGGGATGACTGGATCAGCGCCTTAACCTGGGCAAGAGTCGGATCCTTGATCGAGGCATCGTATTTGCTGAACCAGTCCGTGGTGTTGGAGACCAATGTCGTGCCACCGATGACGAACTCGCCGATCCACATGTGGGGCGGGCCATAAAAAGCCGAATCCCATGCAGCCACATAGATGTAGTCGCCAGCGCCGACATTGAATGTGAATGCGCCGCCCTGCTGGTACCAAAGAGCGCCATTCGAGCCTCCAACCAGACCCAGGCTGGTGCCATCGGCGCTGCCGACGAACACGCTGTAATAGTCGTCCGCGACCACCTTGGCGGTAACCGTCGCGGCATGGGCGGAAAAGGATGCGGCAAGCAAAGCGACCGCGAATGGCAATGTCTTTTTCATCACTGGATACCCCCCGATATCAGGATCGACTTGACCGAAGTCTATGCAACCAAGGACTTCCCTCTGGAACAACGTCCAATCAGCAATATTTGCGCCATCGCAATTTCCGGGTTTTTAATCAATAGGTTAAATTTATTGATTAATTAGTTATTGCGATAAGTGACAAATTTCCCGACATTTATAGTCAACTTATCCGCGTTACTGCCATGGTCTTTATTGCGCGAAGCGCAACTTGGTGCCGCACCGCCAGGGCATGTCAATGCGCCACGCGATATTCGCGCGCGGCGATCAGCTTCGCCCATTCAAGCGGGCTGGCTGGCGATTCGGCGAACATGCCGGCGGCCAGCGTCATCAGCGCGGTGGCCAGCGGAGGCAGGAGCAGCAGCCAGGCCGTCTCGCGCCACCCCCTCCTGGGGATGTGCTCTTCCGGCCAGACAGCCGGCGCAGGGCGTAGCCACGCGCGCCAGAGGATGGGCATGAAGTAGGCGGCATTGAGCAGGCTCGAAGTCCACAGCACCCAGATCGCCCAGTCCATGCCGGCCGCGGTCGCGCCGTCGGAGAGCCAGGCCTTGCTGACCGCGCCGGCCGTCAGCGGGGCGCCCATCATGCCGAGGGCGCCGACGGAAAAGGCCAGCGTGGTGAGCGGCATGCGCCGTCCGGCGCCGTCCATCTCGCTCACCTTGTGGATGCCGAGCGTTTCGGCGTAATTGCCGGCGCAGAAGAACAGCGTGATCTTCATGATGCCCTGATGCA
>CAYYHO010000462.1:0-1505 GCA_964471725.1 uncultured Methyloversatilis sp.
TGCGGTGTTCCTTTCCACCACGGCGATCTTTATCCGCTACCTGACGCAAACCTATGCTTTGCCGGCGATGGTGCTGGCTTTCTGGCGTGACCTGTTCGTATTTCTCACGCTGTTCCCGGCCCTGTGGCTGCTGCGGCGTGGCCTGCTGCGCTTGCAGCGCCAACACCTGGGCTACCTGGTGTTCTATGGGTTTGTGTTGGCGATCTTCAATTCGCTGTGGACGCTCTCGGTGGCGCTGAACGGGGCAGCAGTGGCGACGGTGCTGGCTTACTGCTCTGCCGGCTTTACCGCTCTGTTAGGCTGGTGGCTGCTCAATGAGCGCCTGGGCTGGGCGAAGCTGCTGGCGGTGGCGCTCAGCCTGGGCGGCTGTGTGCTGGTCTCGGGGGCGCTCGATCCGGCGGCCTGGCGGGCGAATTTGATCGGCATCCTGACCGGCGTTTTGTCCGGTCTGCTGTATGCCATCTACACCCTGATGGGGCGCTCAGCCGGGCAGCGCGGGTTGAATCCGTGGACGACCTTGCTGTATACCTTCGGTTTTGCGGCCGGCTTTTTGCTGGTCTTCAATCTGTTCCTGGGCGGCGTTCTGCCCGGCGCAGCCAAGCAGCCCGCCGAAATGTTGTGGCTGGGCGATGCCCTGGCAGGCTGGTTCGTGCTGTTTCTGCTGGCTGCCGTGCCGACCCTGGCCGGGTTTGGGCTGTATAACGTCAGCCTGCTGTACCTGCCTTCCAGCGTCGCTAACCTGGTGGTCACGTTGGAACCGGCTTTCACGGCAGTGATCGCTTATTTCGCTTTTGGCGAAGTGTTGAACGCCGTGCAGATCTCTGGCAGCCTGCTGATCCTGGCGGGGGTGGTTTTCCTGCGCATCTACGAGGGGCGGCTGGAAAACAGAGGCCAGGCCGGGCTGCCGCAAGAGTTGGAAAAAAGCATAGATGTGAGTGGTATCGAAGGTGTTAGATAAATGCTGCTACAAGATTGCTTGACCCAAATCCCAGCCTTTGCCGCTCTTGATGAGGAGAGCCGGCAGGCATTGCAGATGGAACTCCAACTGCTGGAACTGCCCGCCGGGACGGCGCTTTTCCAGCAGGGCGACCCGGGCGATGCGTTGTATATCGTGACCGGCGGCAGGTTGTGCGTGATCGTGCGCCAGTCGGACGGCGAAGAAACCTGCCTGGAAGAGCTTGATGAGGGGCAGTGCGTGGGAGAACTGGCGCTGCTAACCGGGCAGCCGCGCATGGCGACGGTGGTTGCCGTCCAGGATGCCCAACTGGCGCGTCTGAGCCGCTCGGATTTCGAGCGCCTGGTTCAGGCATACCCGCAAATCTTGGAGGAGTTTGCCTGCCAAGTGCAGCCGCGCATCCAGCGCGCCCAGCTCAGCGGCATCCTAACCGCTTTGTTTGGCAACCTGGATCTGCCCACGCTGCAAGAACTGCAAGATCGCCTGGAATGGCGCTGCCTGTCCAGCGGCGAGGTGCTTTTCCGCCAGGGTGAGCCGGGGGAGAGCATGT
>CAYYHO010000463.1:0-1502 GCA_964471725.1 uncultured Methyloversatilis sp.
TCCGCCTCGACGTCGACCACGTCGTCGCCTTCTCCCGGCCGGCATGATCCCCTGGCTGGACCCGGACGATCCGTTTCCGCCGGTTGCCGCTGCGCTGAGGGTGCCCGGGGCGCCCAACGGGCTCCTCGCCGCCGGCGCCGACCTGTCGCCGCAGCGGCTGCTGGCCGCCTACCGGCGCGGCATCTTCCCCTGGTTCGCGCCCGGCGAGCCGATCCTGTGGTGGAGCCCCGACCCGCGCATGGTGCTGTTCCCCGACCAGCTCAAGGTGTCGCGTTCGCTGGCGAAGACGCTGCGTCATGCAGGGTTGGGCGTCACTTTCGACACCGCCTTCGCGCAGGTCATCCAGGCCTGCGCCCTGACGCCGCGCGCCGGCCAGTCGGGCACCTGGATCAGCGCGGCGATGCAGCAGGCCTACCGGCAACTGCATGAACTCGGCTATGCCCACAGCGTCGAGACCTGGCATGCCGGCAAGCTGGTCGGCGGCCTCTACGGCGTCGCGCTGGGCCGCGCCTTTTTTGGCGAGTCGATGTTTTCGCACCGCAGCGACGCCTCGAAAATCGCGCTGGTCCACCTGTGCCGGTTTCTCATGCAGCACGATTTCGGCATAATTGACTGTCAGATGGAAACCAAGCACCTCGCCTCCCTCGGCGCCCGCCCCATACCCCGCGACGACTTCCTCGCGCGGCTGGCGGCGCTCGTCGATGCGGAAAGCATTGCAGCGAGATGGAGCGCGCCATGACGCACCTGCGCGACCTGCCGCCCTTCCCGCTGCTGCAGTTCTACGCCACCGCGCCGTATGGCTGCTCCTACCTGCCGGGGCGCGTCGCCCGCTCGCAGGTGTGCACGCCGACGCACCTGATCGACCCCGCGACCTACAGCGAGCTGGTGCGCATCGGCTTCCGCCGCAGCGGGGTGTTCACCTACCGGCCATGGTGCGACAACTGCCAGGAATGCATGCCGGTGCGCGTGCCCGCGGCCACCTTCAAGCCCAGCCGCAGCCAGCGCCGCGCCATCGCCCGGCACGACAGCCTGGTGGCGCGCGAGCGGCCGCTGGCCTTCCGCGAAGAGCACTACGCGCTCTACCAGCGCTACCAGCAGGCACGCCACTGGGGCGGCGGCATGGACAAGGACAACCGCGAACAGTACGCGCACTTCCTGCTGCAAACGCATGTCGATAGCCGCCTGATCGAGTTTCACGACGGCGACCGGCTGCGCATGGTCTGCATCATCGACCTGCTCGACGACGGCCTCTCGTCGGTCTACACCTTCTACGACACGGATGTCGACGGCGCGAGTTTCGGCACCTTCGCCATCCTCTGGCAGATCGCCCAGTGCCAGCACCTCGGCCTGTCCTACCTGTACCTCGGCTACTGGATCGAGAACAGCCCCAAGATGGCCTACAAGGCCCAGTTCAAGCCGCTCGAAGCCTTGCGCCGGGGGAACTGGGGTTTATTCGACGCGGAATAAAGCCCGCCCCCCTTCGCCCCCCTCGCGGGGGGTTA